>NZ_JBRCWE010000075.1:0-11214 GCF_053497555.1 Raineya sp.
TAAATTTGTTAATTTTATCCTTTATGGTCATTTTTATCCGAAGAATTATCAAAAAAAATAAATCCTAAACAACCTCAGTTACAAAAAAATTTCCTTGAACAAGTTTTTATGCAAAAACTTTCCAAAGAATTTTATACCAGAGCCAATGTAGTACAAATAGCCCAAGATTTGTTGGGGAAATATCTTTTCACCCACATTGAAGGAAAAATCACAGCAGGTAAAATTGTAGAAACCGAAGCCTATTGTGGCAGAAGCGATAAAGCCTGCCACGCTCATCAAAATCGTTATACAGAGCGTACTCAAATAATGTTTGAGGAAGGTGGTAGAGCTTACGTGTATTTGTGTTATGGTATGCACTCGCTTTTCAATGTAGTTACCAACATAAAAGGTGAAGCCGATGCCGTTTTGGTGCGTGCCATTGAGCCGCTGGAAGGCATTGAAACAATGCTCCAAAGGCGTAATTTTGCCAAAATCAAGACCCAACTTACAGCAGGACCAGGGGCTTTATCACAGGCTTTGGGCATAAACAGAAAGCATTATGGCGAAATTCTTTGGGGAAATACTATTTGGATAGCTGAAAATCAGTTTTTCAAAGAAAGTTTTGAAATTCTTGCTTCTACGCGTGTAGGTATTGCCTATGCACAGGAAGATGCCTTTTTGCCTTGGCGATTTCGCATCAAAGGAAACTCTTGGACAAGCCGAGCCAAAGGTATGGGCGAATAAAGTTAGTATTTTACTCGTATGCCGTGATAATTTTCTTGGGCAGTGTAATCTTTGCGAAGGGGGTATCCTTGCCAATCGGCGGGTAAAAGAATACGCCGCAAATCGGGGTGATTGGTAAAATGAATACCCAGCAAATCAAAAATTTCCCTTTCGTGCCAATCGGCGGCTTTCCAAATGTGGCTTATGGTAGGAACTTGAGGTAAAGGTTCATTTTCAGCATTGCGAACTACAAGCACCTTCAAAACTGCCCAATGTTGGTAAGGAATAGAATACAAATGATAAATTACTTCCATTGTACCCACTTCCTTGCCATTATCAATACCCGTAATGCAAGAAAGAAAATCAAAATACGTTTGCGGATTTTGTTGTAGAAAAAAACATATTTCAGGCAAAAGTTCGGTAGGTACTTGCCAGATAGTTTGCGGTGAGCGTTTATCTTCGGCAATAATGCAATTTTCGCCAAATTTTTCTTGCAATAGTTGTCTGATTGCTTCGCTATCCATTACCAATTGCGTTTTTTGTAACCCTTTGCTCCATAATAAGCAATGAAAAGGTATGCAGGCACAAGCATTACATAAGCCAAACGCTCATTTTTGAGCAAATCGGCAATACTGCCATAAAGCAAAGGCATCAAAGCTCCTCCTGCTATTGCCATAATGAGCAAAGCCGAACCTTTGGAAGTATTTTTGCCTAAATCGGCTATGGCAAGCGGAAAAATAGCAGGCCACATTACAGAATTTGCCAGCCCCAAAAGAGCTACCGCCATTACCGAAAAAGATTTTTCAGTAAGCAGAATAAGAATGCTAAAAACTGCACCCAAAACCGCTGAAATTGTCAGCACCTTTGCCTGCGAAAGAAAACGAGGAATGGTGAAAATCGCTATCACATAGCCCATAAGCATACCTGTCAGTGTGAAAGAAGTGAAAAATTTAGCTTCTTGCTTGCTATATCCCCACGAAATTCCATACTGAATAATGGTATCGCCGGCAATCACTTCTACCCCTACATACAAAAATAGTGCTATCACCCCCAAAACCAATTGCGGATATTGCCACAAAGATTTGGAACTATCACTTTCTATGCTCTGGGGTGCTACATTGGGTAGCGAAACAAAGCGTATCATCACAGCAAGCAATACAAGTACCAAAGCCATAATGCCGTAAGGTTCTATTACTTTGCTGGCGAGTTCGGTCAAGATTTGGTCTTTTTGTGCATTTGAAGCAGTAGAAAGTTGTTTTTCAATGCTTTCAATATCACTGAAAACAATAAAACCCAGCACAATTGGGCTGATAATGCCTGCGGTTTTATTGGCAATACCCATAATGCTAATGCGTTGGGCGGCACTTTCGGGCTTACCCAGTATTGCTACAAAAGGATTGACAGCCGTTTGCAAAATTGCCAGTCCCGTACCTTGTGTAAATAAACCTACTAAAAAAATTTCATACAATCTATTTTCGGCGGCAGGTATAAAAATCAGCGAACCTATTGCCATTATCAGCAAGCCCCAAGCCATTCCTTTCTGAAAACCTACTTTTTCCAAAAACCAAGCCGAAGGTAAAGCCATCACAAAATAAGAAATATAAAAAGCAAATGCCACCAAATAGGCTTGCCAGTTGCTCTGCAACTGACAAACTATTTTCAGATAAGGAATAAGTACGCTATTGAGCCAAGTTACAAAGCCGAATACAAAAAAGAAAATTCCAAAAATAATGAGTGCAAAACGATACATATAGAAGTTTGGGGATTGAGGTTTGAGGTTTAGAAGTTCAAAATTTTGCTTTTAACTTCTGCTTGCTAAATAAATTCCTGTCCTTTCTTTTCTGCAATGCTTACAAACTCTTTGACACTCTGCTCTTCATCTTTGGGACAAATCATCAAAGCATTTTCATATTCAGCTACAATAAAATTTTTCAAGCCTTTCACAATAACCAAACGACTATCAGACGTTTGAATGATGCAGTTTTCTGTATCCAGAGCTACTACATTTCCTTTAATAACGTTCTGCTTTTCATCTTTGGGGCTTAGCTCAAAAAGCGATTTCCAAGTACCTAAATCCGACCAGCCGAAACTTGCAGGAATAATAAAAACGTGTTCCGATTTTTCCATAATACCATAGTCTATGGAAATGGCTCGGCATTGTGTATAAGCCTTTTCAACGGCTTTACTTTCTTCTTCTGTAAAAAAGGTATCTTTTATTTCCCAAAAAGCTTCGTAAATATCAGGCAAATGAATTTCAAACTCTTTGAGAATGGTTTGAACATTCCAAACAAAAATTCCTGAATTCCAAAGGAAATCGCCACTACGCAAAAACTCCACTGCAAGCTCCAAAGGTGGTTTTTCGGCAAAAAGTTTTACTTTCTTGATAGGCGAGCTAATGCCTAAAATTTTTTTCCAAAGGGTAGTTTTTTCTTCACAATACTGAATATACCCATAGCCTGTATCAGGACGCGTCGGCTCTATGCCCAAAGTTACCAAAATATCTTTTTGTGAAGTTTCTTTGAGTGCCTTTTGAATAGTTTTGGCAAATTCTTTTTCATTGCTAACGTAGTGGTCGGCAGGCGAAACTACTAAATTAGCCTTTTTATCTTTTTGAAAAATTTTGAAGGCACTATACGCTATGCAGGGGGCAGTATTGCGGCGGCTGGGCTCAAGAATGAACTGATGAGGGGCAAAATCGGGTAGTTGTTCGTACAAGAGCGTTTCGTGTTCTCGGCTACCAACGATATAAATGTTTTCAAGCGGGCAAATTTGCTTAAAACGCTCTACGGTTTGTTGCAAGAGCGTTTTTCCAGTGCCTAAAATATCGTGAAACTGCTTGGGAAAACGCTGACGACTAAAGGGCCAGAATCTTGTGCCTATTCCCCCTGCCATTATTACAGCGTACCAATGTTTTGATGCCATTTTCTTGCGTAAATTTTATGCAAAGATTACAATGATTTTAGATTGAGAAGGCTAAACTTCTAAATTGCACTTTGTTTCAACTCTACTTTTTACGATTGAAAGCATTAGCATTGAGCTTGGCAATGGCTTCCATACGTCTATGAGCGAGAGCTACTGCCGCCTGATGTGTATTGATATTTTCTTTTTCAGCAGTTTCAATAATATCATTTGTAAATTGATAAATTCTTTCGGTTTGCTCGTAAGCTCTTTGTTCGTTATACACGGGCATTGCAATTTCGCAATAAACATTGATAATTCCTCCTGAATTGATAAGAAAATCAGGGGCATACAAGATGCCTTTCTGCTTACACATATCGGCGTGGCGATTTTCGTCAGCAAGTTGGTTGTTGGCGGCACCAGCCACAATTTTACATTTCAGTCTGCTCAAAGTATCATCATTCAAGGTTGCTCCCAAAGCACAAGGGGCATAAATATCCATTTCAGCATCATAGAGCCTATCTTTATCTATAACCTGCACTTGCGGGAATTTGTTTTTGATAGCCTGCAAGCGGTCTTCATAAATATCTGAAATTAGCACTTGTGCTTTTTCTTTGACAAGATGCTCTACCAGATTTTGTCCTACGTGTCCTACACCTTGTACAGCAATTCTTTTCCCTTCTAAACTTTCAGAGCCATACACTTTTTTGGCAGAAGCCTTCATTGCAATATACACTCCATAAGCCGTAAAAGGCGAAGGGTCTCCACTCCCTCCCAAACTTTTGGGTTTTCCTGCTACAAAAGGGGTTTCCATTGCCACAAATTCTATATCCTGAGTGCTTACGCCTACATCTTCGGCAGTAATGTATTTGCCCCCCAAGCTATCTACAAAACGCCCAAAAGCTCTAAAAAGGGCTTCTGACTTGTGTTTGCGAGCATCGCCGATGATTACGGCTTTGCCACCGCCAATATTTAGCCCTGCTACGGCATTTTTATAGGTCATACCTCTCGAAAGGCGTAAAACATCATTGAGAGCCTCGGCTTCTGAGTTATAGAACCACATACGCGTGCCGCCTGCGGCGGGTCCTAAGGTAGTATTGTGTATAGCAATAATAGCTTTTAAGCCTGTATGAGGGTCATTGCAAAAAACAACCTGTTCGTGCTGATGAAGGTTTAACTGTTCAAATACGGATTGCATTGGCGTAGTTTTTGAGTTTCAAAAAGTACGCAAAATTAGAGTATTCCTCAAAAAGTGCAAAAAAATCAGAGATAAATGTAAAAAAAGAAAATAGAAATACACCAAAGGTATATTCCTATTTGTTCGTTTTTACGTATTTGCAATTAAACATAGCAAGGTTTATTGCATAGCCTTTTCGGGACGTGGAAGCAACCTATGATTAATAAATTATTATGGATTTTCAACCTTCAGCTTTAAGTGTCTGCATTTTGCCTTTTATTTTGCTCCATAAGTTCATAAATTCTTCTATCTGAAAGCCTTTTGCAAGCATTCCATCAAAGCCATTTTTGATATAAAATTTTTCACTTGCCTCTAACGAAGCCGTGTGGGCTATCATAGCTATATCACTTTTGATAACCTTTCTTACGTAAAGAGCTAAATCCAAACCCGACATCAATGGCATTTCTATATCAGAGATGATGAGGTCGTATTTATTCAGTTGGCTATCTATAATAGGCAAGGAAAGTCTGGCACTACGCACATAGTCTATTTCTGCAACTTGCAAAAGTTTCGCTTTCAGAAGTACCTCCTGAATTTCATCATCATCTACAAGTAAAATTTTTAGCTTGTTGAAATTCATAGCTGACGAAGGTTAAAATTAAAAAAGTTATTGCTTTATGAGTTTGACTATTTCGGTTTGGGTATCAGTTGAAATTTGCAAGAAATAAGCCCCTGCCGCTAATCCGTTGATTTGAGTATTGAGTTGATAGAATATCTCCTCGCCTTCTAGGATAGCGTTTAGGTGTGTTCTGCCAATATTATCAATAAGTGTAATTTTTATATTTTTACGTTCAGGATTGAAAATTTTGATGTTCAAATCATCTTTGAATGGATTAGGAAAGATATTTGCCCAAAACTCTTTGTTGAAATGTGCCGCCTTGATAGCAGAGTTGCGACTTGCTCCGTTTTGCTCAATCATTTTTATTCTATAATATAAAACCTCTTTCCCCAAATCTTTGGCATTGAGGTCGGTGTGTAAGTATTGATTATTTTTCTGATTTTGAGCATTAACGCTGGCAATTGCTTCAAAATTCAAACCATCAAGACTGCGTTCTACTTGGTATCTTTGTAAGTTGTATTCGTTTTGGGTTGTCCATACTATTTCTACATCTTTTCCCTTCACTACACGCACAGAAAAGGCAAACATATCCACAGGAAGCGGATTGACAAGGTCTGAAAGAGTCCAAGCATTGTGCAAAGTAGTCAGAGGGATATTAGTCTGCGTATGGCTACGTGTAGCTGATAAATCTAATAAACCCGCATTGTGTATAAACCAAGAGGTATTTATATTCGCAGGAGCAGTACGCCATAATTGCATTTGAGTAAGACTTTTTCCATTATCCCAATCCGAAATCCAAGAAAAGGTCGCATCTCTATTGCCCGTAGTATTGGTAATATTCACTATCCAATGCACATCTAAACTTTCGCTTGCCCCCACCAATGCCGTTCCTGCCGTAGGCGTGAACCCCCTGCTCGTAGTAGTTCCATCTCCTGAACGGCGTGTGAGCGTCAGGTTGCCTACATCTCCGCCAGCAGGCATTGAAAACATCAAGAAAGTAGGAAATGCGGCTGTACCCACCGTTCTTGCCTCCATAATGGCTGTACCACGTATATGGTTGGCATTGGTTTCCGTAGGACTATTTGCAGAAGGTGTAAAATAAACAGGACTATTATCAGAAGCAAACAATCTGCCGTTGGTAAGTGTGAGAGCATTGTGTATTCGCAAACCGCCTGTATTGGTAATACTCACACCATTGCCTCCGTTATTTATTACAAAATCACCAATGTTCAATACTGCACTCCCTTGGATCTGCTGTTCATTTACTCCCAACATCTCAATAATCCCACTAGCTCCATTAAAAGTCCCATTATTGATAACATCTCTGTTGGTAGTATTACCTGCTACCCGCAATGTTCCCTGATGCGAGATAGTTCCTCCTGCATTATTTTGCAGATTAGTTCCTGATAAAGTAACCGTCTCACCTGATAAGATATTCAGGCTCGCACCATTTGTTACTACTAATTGAGCTTGTAGCTTGCCCCCCCATAGTATTAGCCATACTCCAATGAGGGAAAATAAAAAGCGAGTCATAATTTTCTGCATTTATTTGCTTGTCAAATGTTTTTTCAAAAACTCCTCTACTTGTGTAGGGTATATTTCTTTACCAATAATCTTTCCTTCTGAATCCACAAGGTAGCAGGTAGGAGTTCGGCGAATAACGTAATTTTGTATTACTTCCGACTGCCAGCCCTGTAAATCGCAGAAGTGATGCCAAGCGTTATCTACACCAAGTGTTTTCAGATAACTTTTCCAATCTTTTTCGTTGGTATCCAAAGATACCGTTATTACTCCTATTTTTTGTCGGAATTGAGCTAATGATTTTTTCAACTCAGGGGTAGCTTTTTTACAATACTGGCAGGTGGAAGCCCAAAAATAAATTATCGTAACTTCGTAGTTTTTTACAAGTTCTTTGAATGGCTTCATACCTTGTTTTTCAAGAGGAATAAGGGGTGCCAGATTGCCTGGGTTGAGCTTTTTCATTCGCTCAAATCGTTTGAGTTCTTCTGATGCCGAAGTAATCGGCTGACTGCAAGCATCGTAATATTGCTCATAAATATAATTGACCATTTGCTCATAACCACTATGTAGGTAAGTTTTGATAAGATAGTTCAGCATAAAATCAAATACCGTGGCATTTGCTTTGGCTTGTTTGAGTAACTTATCTACCGAAAATCGTATCCCTTCGTAGCTATGAATATAAGTATAATCACTCAGATATTCATAAATTCTTTGCTCCAAAAATGGTACGCTCAATAGACTTGCGTCAGCAAGATTCCATTCTTGCACAAAGTAATCTTTCAGGAAAGCAGAGCGTGTATCATACTTTTGTGGATACTGTTCGGCTATGATAGGTTCGGCAAAAAGCGAAAGCAGAACATCGGCAACATAAGTGCCTCTGTAAGTGTTACGAAACTGCTTGATATTTCGCTGTAAAGAATCAAAACTTTGCACTTTTGCTTTTTCTATTGCCTGAAACTTTGCCAAATATTGTGCATCTAAATAGTTAAAATTTTCTGCCGCAACTTGCCTGCGGTATTTTTTTTGTAAATTTTTGTAAGCATTTATAAGGCGTAGAGCTTCTGATAAAATTCTATTTTCGGTATTATGCTGAAAATACGTATTGCTATTTACCTCGGTAGCTGTGAAAGTCCAATACAAAGTATCAGGGGTTTGGGTGAGAATTATATCTCTATACACTCCCAATTTTAAGCCATCTTCAGTAAAAGCCATTCGATAGAGTGCTTTGATAAATTGTTTAGGATTGCGTAATACAAAATTACCTTTGGCATCTATCTGGGCAGAGTCTACTTTTGCCCAAGTATATTCAGCATTCATTCCCCAAAGATAGATCTTATCATATAGATATTCTTGCTTCTGAGGATTGAGCAAGATGTTATCTTGCAACTTACCTACAATAACCTGCTGGGCTAAGCCATTAAGACTTAACACTATCCAACAAAAGGGCAATATGATTAATTGGAGTAATGGCATTATTGTTCAAAGCAGTAAAGACGTCTGGGATTATCGCAATAACCAATTGTAATATCACTCCATCCCCAGCCTGATGTAACTGCCTGTCCGACTCTGCCTGGAAGGGAAGATGATGCACTCGTCCAGTTGCTACAATGTTGTGATGGTGAAGCAATATTACCATTCTCCTCTGTATTAGCCCATACGGTAACAGGTGGAGTAGAATTATTAACAACTGTTCCTAATTCAGTAATACTAATAGCATTATCGAGGTTACCGTCTGTTAAATCTGCCCATCCGTTGGCTACTACTACATTATCAATACGTACCATATCAACCGTATGATTTACAAGACGTGAATTGGCACTTGTGGTACCATTACTCAACCAAGCTTTCCAAGTGCCTCCTAAACTGGCAGCGTTTGCTCTTGTTTGGCAAATGTTATCTGCTCCTGCCAAGCCTCCTAAGTTACCATTGTGTAAAGTAGAAGTTACAAATACCCTTTTATTACACGCTGCCGTACAAGGTACCGTACCTACACTATTCGTAACGGTAAGTGTGCCTGTGCCGTTTCTTGTAACGGTACCCCCAGGTTGCACGGTAATACGTCTGCAAGTAGCATTGGTATTATTTATTCTCACGTGCCCACCCGCGGGGATAGTTACCAAGTCATTGCCATCAGGGACTTTACATAAGTTCCAGTTGCTGGCTGTGTGCCAATCGCCATTGACGGGACCTACGTAGGTCAGGTTACATTGCCCCCATACATCAGGTACCAATAACATAAGCCAGCTCACTATTATCGCTATTGCTTTCATTGTTGTTATCTGTTTTAAGATTTTGCTATTTTTTTACTTGGGCATTACTCATATCTTGCAAAGCATTCATCATCTCTTCTAATTTCGCCATTTTAGCCTCTAACTTTTGTACTTTTTCGGATTGAGCTTTGAGCGAAGCATTTTCGGCTTTTAAGGCTTCTATTTCTTTTTGTTGCTCTTTCATTGCTTCTACGAGTAGGGCTACTACTTTGCTATACTCTACGGTTTTGTAGCCTACGGGGTCTGTGCTAACCACTTCGGGCAATACTTTTTCTACTTCTTGGGCTATGAAACCGATTTGTCTTTTATTTGAAAATTGGTAAGTAGTGTCTTGCTTGTCAGCTAATAGTTCTTCTTTGGTTTTGAAGTCATAATTCACCCCACGCATTGCCATTACTTTGCTCAAAGCGTTAGGAATATTGCTTACATTCTTTTTCCAGCGAGCATCGGAAGTTTCTTTGTAGCCTGTAGAGTTGAATACGCCTGTAATGGTAAGACTTCCTGCTACACTCATCAATCCAGTGGCATTGTTGTAAGTAACTCTATCACCTGCATTATTAGACCATAGCCTAACTATGTCTCCTGTAGCATACCAAGCAAATGTTCTTCCTCCTACGGTTCTATCTGCAAAGAAATAAGCAGCATTAGCACCAACAGTAGTAACACTTGTTGCACCTGTCATAGGAACAGCACCTTGCAAATCAAGTGTTTTATGTATGTATACACCACTAGGATTTGTTCTCACTGCCCAGCCACCATCGGATGGTAACAAACCAAAGTTAGTACCGTCATGATATACATATCCCATTGTAGCGGCACTTGCATTTAGAAACTGCATACCAAGTCCACTTCTTGAAACCCAGTAGTTGCTGTTATTAGTAGTAAAAAAGTGTTGTCCGTGCTCATAATTGTATATACCTGCCGAGCCTGCTACCCCAAACCAATTACCGCTTGAAAGACGAAGGTATCTGTAACCCATAATATGGTCGCTAGAAGCCTCACCTATTTGAAAAGCTAATCCCGTAGCAGGAGAAGCTCCTGTATAGAAGCGAATACCATCATAACCAAAATAAGCATTCATTTTAATACCAGTGTGAAAGTTGATATTCAAATCGGGAAAAGGATTGCTCCAAGCACCCCCCTCTTGGTAAATAGAATAAGATGCATGGCTAAGACCGCTATTTCCGCCTACACCAAAAGGTGTTAAATAAGCATAGCTAGAAATACTCTGCCCATTCATATTCAATGTAGTAGTAGCCGTATGGTTGCCGAGGTTATCGCCTACGGTAGAGTAAGGTACTGCCGATAAATTACCTGATGCATCTGCTACTACTGCTCTGCTGCCTGTTCCTGAAAGTCCTTGTACGCGAAGATTACCTGCATCAATGCTTACATTACCCGAAGTCGCATTGATGGTCATTACATACTTATTGAAAGTAGTACCAGTTATATCCCCAAAGTAAAATGCCTTATTGGTATCGTGAAAACCGAGTAGGAGTCCATCAGTGGTAATAGAACTGTGATTGGTATTGTTGAAATAAATATTTCTATTCCACCCATTAATACCATTGGTAAGATTAGAAGTGATTGTAAGCATTCCTCTATCAAGAGAACTTGTTTCGTTGATACCTACACGTCCATCATTACGTACAAAGAAACGCGAAGTCCCCGCATTGCTTGTAAGATTAAGCATGGAGGCGGTGTTGTCGTTGGTAGTACCTCTTACTTCAAGGCGAGAGCCTGGCGTGGTAGTACCGATACCCACATTTTGGGCGTTTGCAGTCCAACCGATTATTCCCATAATCGCTAAGACTTTTAAAGTTTTTTGGTAAAAAGTTGCCATATATTTTTTAATTTTGAAAAAATTACTTTTTTAGCAAAAGTGTATGGCAAAGGAAATATATTTCCCTATAAAATTCTAAAAATCACTTACTACAAAGACACTACATTAACGTGAGTTACAAGACTAAAAATTTGATTATCAAGTTTTTATTTTTAACAACTTAAATCCCCCCTTATTTACCTCC
>NZ_JBRCWE010000076.1:0-19068 GCF_053497555.1 Raineya sp.
AACGTGAGTTATAAGTACAAAGTGTTTGAAATACAATTTGTTAAAAAATTTAGTTTTTTTGTTATACTTTGTTTTTTGACCTCACCCCCAGCCCCTCTCCAAAAAGAGAGGGGAGCTATACACCTGAAAATCAAAATTTTAGGTGCAATTATCTCCCTTCCTTTTCAAGGAGGGGAACAAGGGGTGGTTTAAGTTATTAAAAATAAAAACTTGATAATCAAATTTTTAATCTTGCAACTCACGTTAGTCAAAATGTTTTTTCACAAAGCCATCAAAACCAGCCTTTCGGATAGCATCTAATTGCTTTTTTCCTGTTTCTTCATCGGTAAAAGCACCTACGAGTACCCTGTAAATGCGTTTTTCACTCCAACCGACTTGAATGTAAGTTTCTTGGATACCTGCTTTGTGAAGGTCTTTGCAAAGGTCTTTGGCGTTTTCCAAATCGCCATAAGAGCCGACTTGTATGCCCATACCTTTCGGATTTTTCTTTGTTCCCCAAAGGCTGTAAGTATTTCCTGTAAGGAAAGTAGTATCGGCGGCGGGGGTGGGGTTTAGGTTAGGCGTAGGTTTAGGAGTATTTTGGGCAATACTTGTAGTATCTTTCTTGGGTTCTTTGGGAGTTTCGGGTTCAAAGAGTTTGCCATTTTCGCCTACTACTTCAATACGTACTTGGGCGGTGCCTGTTTTGAGCATACCAATTTCTTGGGCGGCGGCTTGCGAAACATCAATAATCCGATTGTGTGCAAAGGGACCTCGGTCATTGACTTTCACAATTACAGAAAGATTGTTTTTGAGGTTAGTAACTTTTACCATTGTACCAAATTTGAGGGTACGATGGGCGGCGGTGAGTTTTTTTGAATCATAAATTTCGCCGCTAGAGGTCTTTCTGCCGTGAAACCTTCCTGCGTAATACGAAGCAACACCTGTTTGCGTAAATTTTTGTCCTTGTGCAAAGTTTTCGGATATTTGCAGGCAAAGTAAAATTATCAGGATATAAGTTTTCATCTTATACTATATTTTGCCAAATGCAAAAATAATCTTTTAAGTAAAGTTTGCCAAATTTTTTTCAAAAATGCAGAAAATTAGCGAATTATCCTGTTCTAATCTTTCAGAATTGCCTCAAATTGCCCAAGAGATTGTAAGATTAGGGAAAGATTGGAATTTTTGGATATTGGAAGGGGCAATGGGAGCAGGAAAAACCACGCTCATCAGAGCTATTTGTAAGGAGTTGGGGGTAAAAAGTGAGGTACAAAGTCCCACATTTAGCATAGTAAATGAATACGAAGCAAAAGGTAGAAAAATCTATCATTTTGATTTTTACCGCATACGCTCCGAGCAAGAAGCCTTTGACATAGGTTATGAGGAGTATTTTTATGACAAAAACGCTTTGTGTTTGGTAGAATGGGCTTTTCAGATACCGAATTTACTGCCTTCGCATTATTTGATGATTAAAATTATGATTATAGGCGAGCAAGCAAGGCTGTTTGAACTATGGGAAAAATAAAAAACCTTGCTTTTGAGGGCAAGGTTTTTTTAGAAGGTTGTGAGAAAAATTACTTCTTCTCAGCAGGTTTTTCTTCAGCTTTAGGAGCTTCTTTTTTAGCGTCAGCAGGAGCGTCTGCTTTTTTAGCTGTGTCTTGAGCAGGTTGTTGAGTTTGCTCTTGAGGAGTAGGTTGAGTTTGCTCAGCAGGTTTTTGCTCTTCTTGCTTTTGCTCAGTTTTGTTTTCGTTGTTAGCTTCTTCTTTTTTCTCTCCACCACAAGCGGCGAAAGTAAGCATACCAGCTACTGCGAACATCAAAAATAACTTTTTCATTGTTTTTTAGGGTTTTTAAGGTTAAAAACTAATTTTTAGTTGAAATTTGCTTTTTATACCAAGTTACCGAAAAGGTAACCCAAAAATTTTGAAAATTTTTTATTAAGGTTTTTCAGTTTTACCGCCTTCGGGTTTTTTCTCATCTTTTTTAGCTTCGTCAGCTTTCTTTTCGTCTTTTACTTTATTAGTAGTATCAGCGGCAGAGGCATTATCCTTTTTCTTTTCAATGGGATTGCCTTGCTCATCAAATTCAGGCATTTCCCCAGCCTCGCTTTGAACTTTGGCGGGGTCGTTGGCTTCTTGTTGTTTTTTCTGAGTTTCCTCATCAGCTTTGCAAGCACCGAAAGCTACCATTCCAGCGAGGGCAAACATTAAAAATAGCTTTTTCATAAGCATTTCAGGGTTTAAGGTTAGAAAAAAACAAACTCTGATAAGATGATACCATCTTATCAGAGTTAGGAGAAAATTTTAGTTTTTCTTGGTAGTATCTTTTTTCTCTTCTACAATTTCAGGCTTTTTCTCATCTTTTTGCTCGGCTTTTTGTTCAGAGCCAGTGTTTTCAGTTTTAGGTTCTTCTTTCTTTTCTTCTTTCTTTTCGCAAGCGGCGAAAGTCATAACGCCAGCAAGGCTAAGAAGCAACAAGATTTTTTTCATACGAGTAGGAGTTTAGGTTAATTTTGCCTTTTATACCAAAAATTTTAGAAGGTAACCCCAAAGTCTAAAAAAAAATCAACAAAGTATTAGAGTTTGAGGTTCAAATTTTGAAGCGATAAGTATGAGTTCCAAGTTTTGTATCTGACCACAATTCTCTAAAATCCTTTATCCTGCCTCTTGTTTCCTGTTTCCACTCTACAAACCAGAGTTAAACAATTACTTTTTAAGTTCAATACAAAATTTCGTGCAAAGCTATATTTTTTTCGTATGTTTGCAAAAAAATCTAAAACAATTCGTTATGGGAGCAATTTCACAATTTATAGAACATCATTATAGGCACTTCAACGCCGCCGCACTCAAAGATGCGGCACAAGGCTATGTACAACACCTTGCCGAAGGTGGTAAAATGATGGTTACGCTTGCAGGAGCTATGAGTACCGCCGAACTCGGTGTTTCGCTTGCCGAAATGATACGCCAAGACAAAGTGCATATTATTTCTTGTACAGGAGCAAACTTGGAGGAAGATTTGATGAACTTGGTGGCTCATTCGCATTACAAACGCATACCCAACTATCGCGACCTCACACCCGAGCAGGAATGGGAACTTTTGGAACAAGGACTAAATCGTGTAACAGATACTTGTATTCCCGAAGAAGAGGCTTTTCGTAAGTTACAAAAGCATATTTTTCAGCTATGGAAAAAGGCTGATGAAGCAGGCGAACGCTATTTCCCTCACGAATATATGTATCAGATGATTTTGAGCGGTGTCTTGGAGCCTTACTACGAAATAGACCCCAAAGATAGCTGGATGGTAGCGGCGGCTCAAAAAAATTTGCCTATTGTAGTAGGAGGCTGGGAAGATAGCACTATGGGTAATATTTTTGCAAGCTATGTTATCAAGGGTGATGTAAAAGCCAGCACAATGAAAAGCGGCATTGAGTATATGGTATGGCTTGCCGATTGGTACAGAAAAAATAGTGGAGGCAAAGGAGTAGGATTTTTCCAAATAGGAGGGGGGATTGCGGGCGATTTCCCAATTTGTGTTGTTCCAATGATGTATCAGGATTTAGAGTGGCACGATGTGCCTTTTTGGAGCTATTTCTGTCAGATTAGCGATTCTACCACTTCTTATGGCTCTTACTCGGGGGCAATTCCGAATGAAAAAATTACTTGGGGAAAATTAGACATCAAGACGCCAAAATTTGTTATAGAAAGTGATGCAACCATTGTCGCTCCACTGATTTTTGCCTATGTCTTGGGCTGGTAGAAATATTGCTTTTACATTATCTTTTTGGGTAGAAACGCATCGTTTTGCGTTTCTACATTTATTTTGGCTCTATGGGTTTTTCTTTGCTGAAAGCAATACTTTTGCTCAAATACAACTTTTCAGGCAGGTTGCGATTGCAGAGCCACAAGCCGCTTCAATGGATATTTACGGCAATATTTTTCTTGCCGATTTGCAGGGCAATGTTACGCATTACAACGAAAATGGTGATAGCATTAGGCGGTTTGCTCCCCAAGAGTCAGCTACTATCCATATTTTGGAGGCTTGGAAAGGATTGAAAATTTTGGCTTTTTACAAAGATTTGCAACGCTTTACTTGGCTTAATCGCTTTCTTACTCCCATTGAAACCTACACGCTTCCAAGCGAGCAGATTGGCTTTGCCCGCTTGCTCAATTACAGCAACGATGGCTATCTCTGGATTTTTGATGACCAAGATTTCAGCCTAAAAAAATATGATTATCGCAATCAGCAGGTGCTTGTGCGTACTCCTTGCGATTTGCTTTTCCCCGCTCAAAACTATCAGATAACCTTTTTGCGTGAATACCAAAATCAGGTTTTTTTGGTAGATAAAAATTTTGGAATTTTTCTCTTTGATAATTTTGGAAATTTCAAAAAAAATTTGCAAATTCGTAACATAAATTTTATCAATTTTTGGGGTGAGCATATTGCGTATTTACAAGAAAAAACGCTATATTTGCAACACCTTTACAAAAAAAATGTAGAACGCAAAATAAGTTTGCCTATTGAACACAGTTACAAAGATTTTTTTCTACTGACTTCAACCCGTATTTATCTTTTTACTACGAACCGAATGTTCATTTACACTTTTCAGTAAAAAAAGTCGTAGTAGTTGTGTCATTTGGCAAGAGATTTGCAGTAATCTTTACGAAAAAGTGTGTTTTGAAAATCTTAAACCAAATGAAAACAAAACTTTACATTATTCTACTTTCCTGCTTACTTTTAGGCTTTCAGGTTTGGGCAAAAGAAACTACCAGCTTAGAGCCTGAACAAGAAGCTTTGGCTAATCCCGAAAACATAGACTTTGAGGTTCGTTTGACTGCTCCACGCCGTTTTGCTGTACTTTTTGAAAATCCCGATGGCAACCCTATCTATGTAAAAGTATATGATATGGTTGGCAATCAGGTAGCACAAGATGTTTCTAACCAAAAAGGTCGCTATATGCGAGAATTTGATATGACTAACAATCGCTCCGAAGTGTTTTTGGTAGAAGTGGGCAATACTCGCAACAATAGTACCAAGCGAATTTTCTTGCAAAAGTAAAATGTTTTACACAAAATACGGCAAGCCTCTGCTTGATAAACTGCTGATAGTAATATTTTTGCCTATTTTACTGCCCTTGTTTGTGGCAGTTTTTTTTCTGCTTTTTTTTACCCAAAAAGGGCAAATTTTCTTTGTGCAGATGCGACCGGGCTATCGGGGAAAACTTTTTAAGATTTACAAGTTCAAAACCTTACAAGATACAGAAGGCACAGACGAAGAGCGAGCTACTGCTGTGGGGCGTTTTTTGCGAAAAACCAATCTTGATGAGTTGCCTCAAATACTCAATATTTTGAAAGGAGAAATGAGTTGGGTAGGTCCCCGACCGCTTCTTAAAGAGTATTTGCAACATTACAACCATTATCAGCAAAAACGTCACAATGTTTTGCCCGGTATTACGGGCATTGCACAACTCCAACTGCCCAAAGAAGCTTCTTTTACCGAAAAAGCTAATTTAGATGCCTATTATGCCGAAAATGTATCTTTCCTCTTGGATTTGAAAATAATTTTGCAGACTTTTCAGTATTTTTTGGGGAAAAAGAAATTTTTTTGGAAACCAAAAACAGAATTTTAGAAAATAAATGTTAGGCAGAAAAAAATGAGAGATAAAGTCCTTAAAGGTTTGAACATCAAACACTGAACATCAATAAGATATGGAAGCACTTTTAGAAACCAGCAAATTTTTAGAAAGTAAGTTAAAACTAAAACCCAAAATTGCCATTATTTTAGGAACAGGATTGGGCGAATTGGTAAATCACGTAGAAATAGAACAAACCATTCCTTATGGTAGTATTCCGAACTTTCCTGTTTCTACCGTTGAAAGCCATAAGGGCAAACTAATTATAGGCAGGCTTTCGGGCAAGGAAGTAATGATAATGCAAGGTAGATTTCATTACTACGAGGGCTACTCTATGGAGCAGGTAACTTTTCCTGTAAGAGTAATGAAATTGCTGGGCGTGGAGACCTTGCTTGTTTCCAATGCTTCGGGGGGCTTACACGAGTATATGGAAATTAGCGATTTACTTATTATCACCGACCATATCAACCTTTTACCCGAAAATCCTTTGCGTGGCAATCCTTATCCCAAGCTCGGACCGATGTTTCCCGATATGAGCGAGGCGTATGATAAAAAATTGATAGAAGAAGCTGAAAAAATTGCTCAAAGAGAAGGGATACGTTACCATAAAGGCGTGTATGTGAGCGTGCAAGGACCTAACCTTGAAACCAAAGCTGAATATAAATTTGTGCGAATTATTGGGGGAGATGTAGTGGGTATGAGTACGGTGCCCGAAGTGATTGTAGCCAATCATCAGGGAATGAGGTGTTTTGCTATTTCGGTTATTACTGATGTAGGACATGAAAGTAAAATCAAGAAAGTAGATATAGCCGATGTGATTGTCGCCGCTCAAAAAGCTCAACCCGCAATGATAAAGATTTTTAGTCAGCTCGTGAAAGTGTGTTGATAGTTGTTCTTTTTTTATTCTATTGGTTCGTTACACCTGCCAGCAACGGAAAAGTTTTGCGAAGGGCGGGATTAAATAGCACTTCTCTTGCCCTACGTACAATATTTTTTGAAGGTAAAAAGCCAAAATTACGCACATTTGCCTGCCTTTTCGCAAACATAATGTTGCAGGCTGGCATTTTTTTCGCACTAAACTTGCTTGTTTAAAATAAAAGGCTTAATTTTGACAAAAATTGACAAGTATTAAAAAAACAAGTCTTACTATGGATAGTCAAATAGAATTAGGTCAATATATCAAATCTTTACGAAATGAGCAAAATTTAACTTTGCATCAGGTCGCGAAAGATACGGATATTGATATGACAATGCTCTCAAAAATTGAACGTGGCGAAAGATTGCCAACTATTGAACAAGTCAAACGCCTTGCAAATTTCTTTCAACTCAATGAAAATGAATTGCTTGCAAAATTGACTGCCGAAAAAATAGTTAAGGATTACGGTATTAACGAAACTACGCTAAATGCTGTACAGTTAGTTGAGGAACAAATTACTCACTATTTAAGCCAAAATAATTATGATTTGGGAAACTGAAAACGCAAAACTCATTTTGCAAGATGCTATTATAGGAATGTCTGAAATGCCAGATAATTCTTTTGATTTGTGCATTGCAGACCCACCTTATGGGGCTTCTACCAAAGCAAATTGGCAATATGATAGCCAAAAAAAGTTGAATGGTTTTGGTGGAAATTGGAAATTGACAAGTGAAGTTTGGGACTTACTTTCTCAAAACGAATTATTTGAAAGCACCTTTGTTTGGCTCAAAGAAGTAAAACGCTTGGTAAAACCAACAGGCTCAATTTGGATACATTCTACTTACCATAATTCGGGTTTTGTAAATGTTTGTTGTCAATTATTGGGCTTGGAAATTATAAACGAGGTTTCTTGGTATAAACGCAATGCGTTTCCTAATCTTTCGGCAAGACGATTAACTGCAAGCCACGAAACTATTTTGTGGGTGCATACAGGGGGCGAAAAAAGAGAATATTTATTTAATTATGAGGCTGTAAAAAAGGCAAAATTTGAAAGTGATAATCTCAAAGAACAAGACAAACAACTACGTACTGTTTGGGATATTCCAAACAACAAAGCCAAAGATGAATTGGCTTTTGGTACGCACCCTACGCAAAAACCTTTAAGGGTTGCGGATAGGCTTTTGATGATTTCGGGCTTGGAAAATGGTAAATTGTTAGTGCCTTTTGCAGGTTCGGGAACAGAAATGATTGCGGGTTTAAAATATGGTATGCAAGTCGTTGGTTTTGAAACTAATGCAGAATATTTTGAATTGGCAAAAAAACGCATTGAACACTTTTTATTTAATCAAAAACAAGCATTATTCCAATGATAAAGCCAAAATCAACCTTAGAACCTGTCATAAAATGGTCGGGTAGCAAACGACAAGTGGCAAATGATTTAAGCCGTTTGATTACAGACGGAAATACTTACTTTGAGCCTTTTGTGGGTGGTGGGGCTATGTTGCCTTTTCGCAATATCAAAAATGGAATAGCCAATGACATTATTCCCGAGTTGGTAGATTTATGGAAAGCCATAAAAAACGAACCCGAACAAACGGCTTTTGAGTATCAAATTCGTTGGGAAAAATTGCAAAAAGAAGGGCATCAGGTTTATTACGAAATTAGAGATAAGTTTAACGAAACTAAAAACTGCTTTGATTTTCTGTTTCTTACTCGTACTTGTGTAAATGGTTTAATTCGTTACAACGAAAAAGGCGAATTTAATAACTCATTTCACTTGACACGACCAGGTATAAATCCCAAAACTCTTAAAGAAATTATTTTGAAATGGAATTACTATCTCAAAGATGTTGAGTTTTACAACTTAGACTATACCGAAGTTCTGGCAAATGTAAAAAAAGGTGATTTTGTGTTTTTAGACCCGCCTTATGGCGGTACAAAAGACCGTTACACCAAAATAGATTTTGATTTAGAAAAATTTTATAGTGAATTAGACCGTTTAAATACGATTGGTGCGAAATGGATTTTAACTTTTGATGGCAATGCAGGAAATCGTGAGTATGATTACGAATTGCCAAAAGAAATCTATAAGCACAAAGTTTTTATCAAAACAGGAAATTCGCCATTTACAAAAATGATGAAAACTACGATTGATGCGGTTTACGAATCAGTGTATCTCAATTTTAAGCCCGCTAACGAATTGCTTATTGATTTCGGCAAGCAAGCCCACCAAAAATTGGCTCTGCACAGTAGTTTTGAGATGCAAGATTGATTTTTGTTTTTGTGGCTTAAATTCAAAAGCCATTACAAAATCTAAATTTCCTTTTTGCATTTCGTTGTCAATTTCATCAACGCTTTTAAAGCAAAATGCAGCACCTGAAAACGCCTTAAATTTGGTAATAGGCGTTTTCTTATCTTCGTAAAGTTTCCAATCTTTTCCCTTTGTTTTGTGTGCAGTTGGGGCAACTTTTAGTAACTCTTTGAGATAGGTAACTAATCTTGTCCCTATTTCTTTTTCCAAATCTTTTGCGTTGTCTTTGGATTCTATGGCAAGAAAAATTAAGTCTTTTGCTGTTACAATTTGTATAACGTGGTCGGGACGTTTGCCTTCTACTGCTGAAACTCTTGGCAAAGATGTCCACCGATATTCTTCCAATGTCTTGAAATCCAACACGCTAATGCCTGACCAATCGCCACCAGGCGGATTGCACATACTTTCAAAAATGCCTAAACTTTCTTGTTTGGAAAACAAAGAATGAATAGCGGTGTCTGTATCTTGTTCAGAATATTGATTAGTGGCTGATGCACTTTCAAAAATAACAGGTTTTGTGTTTCGTTTGAGTTGTCGGGTGATTTCGTAAAAAAGTTCGCCAAATTCAGATGTTGGGCTATCCGCAAAAACGAAGTTACTCAAACCTATTACTGCTTGCCAAAGTCCGTTATTAAGGGCTAATTTTTCAGGACTTTGCTTAAAAGTTTTCCAAGTTGTTGGTTTTGCGGGACCAAAAACAACCGATAAAATATCAATACTATTTCCAAAAAGCATTCTTGCCAAAGGAACTAAACCCCTATCAGGTCGGGAATCATCACCACGAGGCTTAAAACCTGTAATCCAAACAATTAGTAAGGGTTTTCCTAATTCCGTTAAGGTTTTATGAAATGTTTTTTGCTTGGGGTAGATTTTTTGAATTAGGTTAGCAAAATCTGCAATCTTTTCGCTTGGAATTAAACAAATTGGGATTTCAGATGCCCCTACGGAAAGGCAATTTAATTTTTGCGTTTGGGTAAGTAATTTCTTGAAAGTTGCGGTTACATTTACCTTTTCTGATTGCTTTTTCTTCCATACAAGGTGTTTGCTAAATTTAGAAAGCCAATTTGCTTTTTGTTGCCCTGTCGTATTTTTTAAAAAATTTGCCCATTCGTCATCTTTCAAGGTGTCTATTCGTTTCCTTTCGTCTGAAAGAATTTTGACTAAGGCTGTCCCTTTTTCAATCAGATTATCAAGTGGTTTTGTTGTATCTGTTTCGTCTAAAAGTGCTTTGATAAGTTTCAAACTTTCTCTTAGCCCAAAAACTGTTGTAAAAGTCTTTCTTAAATCTTCTGTAATAGCAGGGTGCGATTCGTACACAGGAATGCAAACCACTTTCAAAGAAAGACTTGCCGTAAGATAAGAAAAAGGAACTATCGGGTTGGGAAATCTTGGAGCTTTTACATTTCTATCACCGTCTAATTCTACGCCACCAATTTCTGCAAAGTACAAGTAGGGAATACTCAACTCTGCACAACTTATGGCTCTACCGTTTCGTTGCCAAGCATTGTTTCCTGCGGGTAGTGCATTACAATATTCTATGGCTAAAAATAATTGTTCTTTTGTTCCGTCTGCATTGAGTTTAGTAATGTAGGCATCTGTGGCTTCTCGCAAAGGTGAGCCATAGTCGGCTAATACTTTTGCAATACTCATATTCCATCTGTCGTGTCCTGCAAAAAGTTCTACGCTTGCAATGATTTTTCCGTTTTTAATCAATTCAAATTCAGGAAGATACAAGCATTGCGATTTCCTTTTTATTTCTGTTTGGTAGGCTGTTGCAATCAAATATAAAGTTCTTTCGCACTCAATAATGTTATCTCCGTGAATTCGTAGTTTCATATTTTGGTTTTTGTTTTGTTGTTTTTTTCTTATGCTTGCCTGCAACGGGGCGGAAATCTACGAAGTTCTGAAAATTTCTGAGCAAAGCAAAGAAAAATTTTCAAAATTTCAACAAATCTCTTAATATCCGCAATATTAGATTTTTTTCTCAAATTTACAAGCAAATAGACCCAATTTTTAATGATGAAATCATCTTTCAGCAACACAATTACGTATTGCATTTTTATATTATCCAATTTTAAGATTTGCTTTGGAGGCATAAAGTTTTTTGAAAACAATGTTCCCAAAACTTTTTATCAGAAACAAATAAACGGAAAGGTATAGAATACTTACACCCACTTCAAAAATAAAAAATGTGAGTATAGAAGTCAGAATAAGTATCAGAACGTAATCAAGATAAGAAAGCCATTTTCTCAGTAGGTTTTGCTTTGAGTTATTTTTTTGTTTTTCGGTTTTGAAGGCTTGCACAGAAGCCAAGAAAAAGCCCACATACAGAAAAGCAACCAACCAAAAAGAAATTTTATTGTCTTTATTCACCAAAGCCAAATAAGTATTCAGCAAAATCAGTGAGCCTGCTGTGTCGCCGTAAATAGTTTGGTGGGTATCGTAAAGCGTAAAATCGCCAATGATGATAATTCTATTTTTCACATATTCCAAAATATCGTTTTCACTCATTGCTCCCGAAAGAATATTCTCCAAATTATCTACTTTGTAAGTTTCTTTTGCCAAGAAAAGGTCATAATTACGGATATGAAAATCTACAATAAAGGTGTTTAGAATATAATCGCCATTTATTTTATCAAAAAAATAGCCCTTTTCCAACTTCTTTTTGTGTAAATATTCATACATCAGCAGGGGGGTAGTTTTCAAGCTATCTTGTAAAACAAGTTTGAATTTGAGGAAAATATTATCGGGGGTGGCATAATCGGAAAGACCTCTTGGTACGTTTCTGAAAATGGGATATTCGGCTTTGCCTTCATCGTCTAAATGGTAACTTAGAATAATATTAGGGAGTTTTTCGAGGGCTTTGGCAAGTCTGAAATCATAAGAGAGGCTATCGCCCTCGCAAAGATTGGCACTTGAAGAGTCGGCGAAATGTATATCACAAAGGATAAATTTCTGATTTTGAGGCTTTTTTCCAATAATTTCAAAAAATTGAGCTAATTTTTTTCTATGTACAATTGCCTCTTTGCCAATTACAAAGCCATTGGTATCCAGTTTGTCGGAAAGTTGTCTATCGTAAGCAACATTGATAAAAATAAAACTATCTCTGGGGGGCTTTCGCTCTAAACCTAACAAAATGTTCTTAATTTTTGCCCCATACTCAATAATAAGCATATCATCGCCGTGTACATAAGGTAAAGAAAGAAGGTAAAATGCAAAAATAAGCATTAAAAAAGCATTGAGAGCGGCAAAAAGATATTTCCAAAGTTTTGGATGCATTTATTTTGCAGGTCTTTGGATACCAAATTTTTGATAGAGCCAGTATTCTAATCCATCTTTTTCGCACTCACCAAATAGTTCGTTTGCCGTATCTTTTACCATTCCGTAGAACAAATCATAAGAGGCTAAATCCAATTTAGATTTATCAAGCATTTGAGCAAGTGGCTCTACACGCTCCCACAAACGTTTATCATCTACAAACTCCAACTGAAAGGCGGCGATTTTGGGAAATTCTTTGGCTTTGCTATCATAGAAGTAAAGTCCTAAAATTTTCGTATCTTTGGGCGAAATGGGTTGTTCGTTGAGGCTAAAAATTTCTTTGGCAAGGAAATATAAATTTTCTTTTTCCCCGTAAAGTTGCTTATTGAAGGGGTCTTTTTCGGAGCTGTGCGACATTTGTAAAAAGAAAAAGCGATTTTCTTTATCTATGGCATACGCAGAAGCCACTTTTACGTGATATTTATCCCCATATACCCGAAAATTAGAGCCGAAATGATTTTGAAAATCCAAAGCATTGTTCAGTATGATGTTAGACCTTGTGCTAGCTTTCTTGGATTGTGGCATTAGGTCGTTAATGGTGTAGGCAAGTTCGCTGGTAGCATTTTTTTCTTTAGCAGAAAGCACCATTTGCCCTACTTTCTGACTGCTTACAAGCATTACTGCCCCCTTACCAAAATACAATTTATCGGTACTGCTTACCTTATCGCCTTTTTTTAGCAAAACACCTGCCTTTTTTACTTCCCCCTTGACGTTCTGCACAATATAGAGGTCTTGGGCAAAAATATTGAAAGAGTACAAAAAGGCAAGAAAAAGTGCAAATAGATTACGCTTCATTAGTTTTTTGTTTTGGGTAAATTTAGAAACTTTCGTTAAGTTTTGCAAATTCTTCAAAATTCTACTTCAATTACTCAATTGCCGAAGTTTCTGATAAATTGCATCAGGGTTATAATGCTTGAAAATGCTAGGCTCGTGTGTATAAGGCACTCCAAGAGAATTGTTATAGTCCTGCAAACGAATATTTTTGTTTTCTATTTGATTTTTAGCCTTTTCAGTGGCAGAATAAGTGCCATCAGGTGAGAAAATAATCATTCCATCGGTGCTATGCAGGAAAGTGAGATATAAATTTCCCGAACTCATCTCGTAAGTTCTTATAGCTCCTTTTTTATCAATAGTAAGTAAATATTTTCCGTTAGCAGTTATATTAAAACTATGGAAATCAAGAGTATTTTGCAATTTAGTTTTTAGTTTCCCTGAAAGGCTGAAAACTCCTCCTAAACTATTTCCATATACGGCTATTTCTTTTTGGTTAGGGGAAATGCAAATGGCTCTACCTATCCCTATGGATTCATCATTAATTTCTCGTAAGAAAATTTCTTTATCAGGAGAATCCATCTTTATCAGCGTAGCTCCGATTTCATCGGCGGCAACGGCAAAATATTTACCATCGGCAGAAAAAGAATAGTCGTGTACTGAGCCATCGTAGGTTTCGGGATAGCGATGCTCTTGATATTTTTGCGTTTTATGATTGATAAATGCAAAACCTGGTCCAGGTTTGGTAAGCACTATCCACTCGGCATTGGGAGAAATACAAATATGATTGCCATATATAATGTCGTTTATTTCATACAACAGCCGATTGTTTTGAATATCCCAAACCTTCAATTTATTATAGTCTTGCTCCAGCATAAATGCCACAAAAGATAAATCAGGGGCAATGGCTATTGAATGAATAGCTTTTTTAGCAGAAATAGGCAATTGAAATTTTTTCACAATTTGTCTTGTTTGGGCATTCCAGACTTCAAAGTGATTGGCTTTATTTTGTACCAAAAGCAATACCTGTTTGTGGTTTTTATCGCTCCAATCGTGTATAATACCTTTTATTTGATATTGCTTGATAAACTCGCCTTTTGCCAAATCCCATACCTTGAAATAGTTGTTGGTACTATTTCGGTGCATAGTAATCATTATATTTTTCTGCTCCAAAGGAACAGCAATACTATGCCAATAATCATTTTTGGAGGTATAAGGTTCTTGCTCTTGGGCGAGCAATAAATGCCAACAGCAAAAAAGGAGAATAAACAAAGAAAAGGTACGCATAATGTTCTATTTTTTTATTACCAAATTCTAAAATCATTCACTAAGTTTTCTATGCGTGAGGTGGGTTGTTGCAAGCCGCCTGTCAGTTTGGGTACTGATTCGTAGAGATATTTCTGCAACTCCGATAGCATTACTGCTCCATCTTTGTTGCTATCTGCCTCGCCGCTCTGCAAACCTTGTAGCAAGCAATACGTAAAAGCTCCATTCTGCCATTTATCGCTCTCCTGTGCCAGCTCTACACCTGCCGCCGCCGATAGCACCGTTGCCCCCACACCTTTCCGTAAATCTGTAAATAATTGCTTGCTCAATTCGTAACTATTCGCTAAACCCACATTCTTATTTTTGATATTTGTCCCAAAATTCCGAAACTTCAAGCCCTCTTTTTGCAAACTTTCGCTTTGGCTCGCTTGGGTTATCTCGTCTTTATCTATCTCTCCACTATGGCAAGCATCTATCATCAATAGCCGCTGACGAGCAGGTACGCTCTCTATCAATTCCTCTAATTCCTCATAACGCAAACCCTTTGCAGAAGGATTTCCAAAATCTACTTCATAAGTTGCTAAATAGTAGTCGTAGTCCTTATCCAGCAAGCCGTGTCCCGAAACAAATATCCACACTACATCATCTACACTGCTCCGAGCTAATTTCTGCTTCAATGCCTGCACCTGCTCTCGGCTTACGTCTTTATTAAACAAGGCATAGTGCTTTACTTCGCTAAATACCCCTTTTTGTGTTTGCAACATCTTTGCCAAATCTTCTCCATCTTTGCGGGCATACTTCAAGTTCATTTGCGAGTTGGCGTACTCACTGACACCTATCGTTACCAAATGCAAAACGGGCTTGCGTGGTACAGCTGGCTCATAATCAACTTCTATACGCTCTTTCAAACTTTCTACTCCTTTTTCGTTCAGGACGCTTACTTCTATCAAGTTTCTACCCTGCGATAAGGCAATTTGCAAGTTTTCGCTATATTTCTGTGTTTTCTTTTCTCTTAAACTCTTGCCTTGCTTGCCGTAAAGTGGCACACCATTCACATATACATTGAGCCTATCCAAAGCATAGCGAGCATCTTGCGTGCTAACGGCTAATTCGTAAATGGGTGTTTTGCTAATTTCAAAATACCCTTTACGTTTTGGGAAATCTACTTCGGGAACATTGAAAGAGCGGTCTTTTTCAAAGTTTTTGGGGTCAAAATTGAGTTTTTTCAGGCGTTTTTCGTAGGCTTTGCGATAGCTTTCTATCAGTTCTTTGGGGGCAAGCCCGATACGCTCCAAGACTATATCAGGACGATTGTACTGCAAATCAAATTGGTCAAAATCGTATATTTTGAGCCCTACTCTGAACTTAATTTTATCCAAAATATTTTTTTCGGCATAATAATACCCGTCAGGGGTCATTACGGCAAAATGAGCAAATTCGGGATTTTTATCATCTTGCACAGAAAATAAAGTAAATTGAAGTTGAAAGGAAGTAGCGTCCCAAAATTTCTTGGTGTAATTGTCTTCGGTAACTATCCATTTACCCAAGCGTTCTATGCGTCTGATGTCCTCTTGCTCGCTCTGAAAAGATTGCTTTTTTTCAAAGTTGCTTATCTGCCAAACCTGCACTTGCCCTGTTCTATCTGCGGCAAAAATTCTTTGTGTCTGGACATCATAGAAAACCTCTAAAAAAACATTTTGAGCATAGGCTATCTGATGAATTTCCTTTTTTTGAGCAATATCAAACACACTCAAATACTCTTTGCCTTTCTCAAAGAAAAGGGTTAGCAAAAATTTACTATCTTTGGTGAGGATAGGCTTGTTCAAGAAGCGATTTTTGGTTTCCCAAATCACCTGATTATTGCTTATTTTTCTAAGTTGTGCTTCGGACTGCAAAGCATCTGCCGTGAGCATAAGGTCGTCTTTCCAGCTAACAAGTGGCAAATGGCTATTGATTTTTTTCAATATTTTATTGTTTTTTACATCAACAATCGTATAAGTCCATTGATTAGCCTCGCCTCTGGCAAACATCACTTGCTTTTTCTGATGATTATACTTCCGCAGATAGCCAAGATTTTCGCCGAGATTCAAGTTAAAAGCCTCTTTGAATGATAAATCTTTGATTTGAAAGGCTTTTAGCTGAAAAGTTCCTTCTGCAATTTGTCGGGTAGTTGAGTAGTTTTCCAAAACAATATTTTCATCAAAATCAAAAGCAACTTCATAGTGCTTATCTTTTTTGAAAGTGAAAAAATCGGATTGCTTTTTCTTGTTAGATTCCACGTGTTTGCCAAGAGAAGCTATATCAAAAAAAATGAAAGGTTGTTCGGTATGGTCTTGCAAGAAATACCAAA
The DNA here is from genome assembly GCF_053497555.1 of Raineya sp. Classification (NCBI taxonomy): domain Bacteria; kingdom Pseudomonadati; phylum Bacteroidota; class Cytophagia; order Cytophagales; family Raineyaceae; genus Raineya; species Raineya sp. Next base: position 16,541 of record NZ_JBRCWE010000076.1, read on the forward strand.
TTTTGTTATCCACGAAATCGGGCAGAAATAAAGCATTTGCCTTGCCCCACTTGAAAGTTTTTTGCTTTTGGGTGTCAAATTCTACGGGGTATCCTTGCGAAAAATACAGAAATCGGCTATCGGCAAAAGCATACAAAGGAGATACGTGAAATTTTTCTCCTTGAATAGCTATGACTTGCGTTTTCCCTGTATTCAGGTCGTAGCTATAATGCTCTCCATTTTCGTAGTAGGTAATTTTATCCTCTCCGATGCTAATTTTAGAAATTTCCCTACTTTTTTCAAGTATAATCTTTCTTTGATTGAGATTGAAAAAGGTACGCCCCTTAAAATGCTTCACAACGGCATAGCCAAAATCATTGAAATCTACCTCTACAAAACGTTGAGGCTCTACCTTAAAATTTTGGACAACTTCATAATTTGCCAAATTGATGAAAGAAATTTCACCCTTAAAAAAACTATGAGCGGCTAAATATCTGGCATCAGAATCTACCCAAAAATAATCTGCCTGAAAGTTTAATATCTTTTGTTCATTTTCTTTGGTTTTGAAATGCTTTGTACCAATGAGCGTTTTTCCTTCTCCCGATGATACAAAAAGCATTTTATCTTTCAGAAAGCGAATAATAGGAAAATCTTTTCGGGGCAAAATCACAGCTTTGAAAGGGACAACCTTTGAGCCTTCGGGTTTTTCTAAGTTGAAAAGAAAAGTGGTATCAATCGTTTCCAAATAAACCTGTTTCGGATTGCCAATGAAGCTAATATTTTGATAGCCTGCTCCGCTGTTGTTTTCTAAAAAAATGGATTTTAGTAAGGCTTTTTTTTGCAAATCCCATATTTTCAGGTATCCATTTTCAACCGAAGCCATTAAATTGGCAGGGCGATAGACCTTGTATAGTCGCGTTGTATATTGATGTGGCGATTGAAGTACGATTTCTGCCTTATCTGCTTGCCCCAAACAAACAAGGCTTAGTAGCATTGAAGTCAAGAAAGTAAAACGAAATGAAATCATTATTTTGAAAGTTTGGTTTCAAAGATAATGGCATAAGTTTAGAAAATGAAAAAATGGATATTTAGCCAAAACAATCTTTTATGAAAATCTTGTGAAAAGAGTAGAATAGTTGTCCCCTAAAAGTACACAAAAAAAATGACAATCAAAATCTTGTTTGTAAAAAATGTGAAAAAATTTGCAAGAAGATGAGCAAAATGACAAAAAACTTGTGATATACGCATACAGAGGTAGCAAGCGATGATGTCGCTCTAAGCGACATCATCGCTCTAAGCCCGAAAAAAACATCTTAAAATTCACTTTTTTGGAAGGAAATTTCTATTGTTGTTCTTTAATTTTTTCTAAACGGACTTTTTAAGGGACGACTACATAGATTTTGCTTGTAGGAAAACCTTTTTTACTTTTGCAATTAGAATGGTGTAAATATGAAAAAAAGTCTTTTAACAAGCATTTTAGTAGTTGTCTTGTTTGTGTTCAAAGCAAACTCACAAGACTGGCGTTTGGGGCTTCAATTTTCGTATGAGCGAGTAAGAAGCGATTTTGAAGGTTGTGATGGCTGTGTTGTGAGAGGCTTCCGATTGAATGACAGCACAAGAATTGAAGCGGTTCCTATTGTAAAAGGAAGTAGAGGAGTATCGTTTGGCATTTTGGCAGAGAAAAAACTTTCTAAACACTGGATATTTTCAACGGGACTTTATTACATACCTCAAAGAAAAATATCATTTGAAAACGATTTAGTTTTCGCCGGTCGTTTGGTTGAAATTGGAAATATAGACTACATATTAAAACCAGAAATAGAAATACCGCTACACTGGGGGTATAGCTTTAATTTTTTTCAATCAAGGCTTGAGCTAACCCCTACCATAGGAATAAATCTGGGTTTAGGGAAAAGATATTACCTTCAAGTTGACTCACCATCTGTACGAGGTAGTTTTTACAACCAGTACGAAGGTTTTTTACAAAGATATAGCCCCAGTTTTGGTATTAATTTATCTTACAAGTTCAAAGAAGATAATTTTATATCCATCAGATATTTTTCTCAAACCCTACTACCTTTTGGAAATGCCGAATGGGAAAAACCTTATTTTACATCGGGAGTTCGCGTAGCCTATCAAGTAAACTCTTCTAAACTTAAATCTTTGTTCAAAAAGAAATAATTTTATGAAAAAGCTTTTTTTCTTGTTTTGGATTTTATCGCATCAGTTATTTGCACAAAAATGGTTTTTTAATGCTCATTTGACTTGGGAGAACATCAGGCGAAGCAAGCAGAGTTCGATAGAAAACAAAATTATCATTCCTAATTTGATAGACACCACTTTTACAACTCAATATAATGCTGGTAATGGAATTGGTTTTCAGGTTCAAATTGAAAAAGTGGTAAATAATTTAACGTGAGTTAAGCGGCAATATCTTGAAAAAGTTCAAAATTTGTAAGTAGATTTTTTTCTTGAAAATCTCTAATAGTGGGCTTTTTATCTAGGAATTTGTAGGCAATAATTCCAGACCACAAATTGACCAGAAAGTT
>NZ_JBRCWE010000077.1:0-11691 GCF_053497555.1 Raineya sp.
GAAACTGATGGAGTCGTGGTAAAAGTAAATAGTTTTGCCTTGCAAAATGAATTGGGTACTACTGCTAAATCGCCACGTTGGGCTATCGCTTACAAATACAAAGCCGAAACGGCAAGCACTACTCTGAAAAGCATTACGTATCAAGTAGGCAGAACAGGGGCTATTACGCCTGTTGCCGAACTTACACCTGTACAACTGGCAGGCACAATTGTAAAACGTGCTTCTCTGCACAATGCGAATGAAATTGAGCGTTTGGGCTTACGAATTGGCGATATGGTTTTTGTAGAAAAGGGCGGTGAGATTATTCCGAAGGTTACAGGCATAGATTTGAGCAAACGCCCTGCTGATAGTATGCCTTTGCAGTATATTACGCACTGCCCTGAATGTGGTACAGCTCTGATACGAAAGGAAGGAGAAGCAGTGCATTATTGCCCTAACGAAAAAGGTTGCCCACCACAAATTAAAGGTAAAATAGAGCATTTTGTACAGCGTAAAGCAATGGATATTAGCAGTTTGGGCGAAAAAATTATAGAACAACTTTACCAAGCAGGTCTGATACATAATATTGCGGATTTGTACGATTTACGCATAGAAGAGCTTTTACCTTTGGAGCGTATGGGCGAAAAGCTGGCTACGAAAATTCTGAATAATATTGAAGAAAGTAAAAAAGTACCTTTTGAGCGGGTTTTATTTGCTTTGGGCATACGTTTTGTGGGGGCTACGGTAGCTCAGAAATTGGCAGAATACTTCGGTAACTTGGAAAAATTGCAAAACGCTACACTCGTAGAACTATTGCAAGTCCCCGAAATCGGAGAAAAAATTGCCAAAAGTGTGCTTGCTTACTTTCAAGATGCAGATAATTTGCAAATTATAGAACGCTTGCAAAAAGCGGGTTTGCAGTTTGAAATGAAAAACGCTCTAAAAGAACTGAAAAGCGAAAAATTGAACGGACTTAATTTCGTAATTTCAGGCGTATTTGAACAATTCAGTAGAGAGGGATTAAAAGATGAAATTGAAAAAAATGGTGGAAAAGTGCTTTCAGGAATTTCCTCCAAAGTAAATTTTTTAGTGGCAGGTAACGAGGCAGGTCCGAGCAAATTGGAAAAAGCTCAAAAATTAGGTGTAAAAGTTATTTCGGAACAAGAATTTTTAGAACTTTTAAAACAATGAAGGGACTATCAAGAATTTTTGTTTATTGCTTTCTATGTTTGCTTTTTGTGGCTTGTGATGAAGAAAACGATAAACCCATTCCGCCTTACACGGGACCTATTATTGAAACTTTTGAGGTGCAGACGCTTTACAGCGATTCTGCCAAACTGAAAATGCGAATTACAGCCCCTAAACAATGGCAGTTCCAAAATGGTAACATAGAATATCCCGAAGGAGTTGAAGTGATTTTTTACAACGAACAAAAACAAGCCCGCTCTCGCCTGACGGCTCTCAAAGGCAAATACGATAAAGCTACTAATCTTTACACTGCCACAGGAAAAGTGGTACTGAAAGATTTAGTAGAAGATAAAACACTCAAAACAGAAGTTCTGCACTGGTCGCCTCACGAAAAACGCATTTTCACCGATAATTTCGTAGTTATTGAGAGTGGTAATAATGTCGTAAAAGGTGAAGGTTTTACGGCTAACCAAGATTTACAATATTACAAAATCCTAAAACCTACGGGTTCGGGATATATTCGGAGAAAATGAAACTGCTTGCTCATTCTTTGTATGTTTGTATCTAACTAATAAAGTTTGCTATGACTACTAAGTTTTTCACCAACAAAGACGAAAATACTCTTATCAGTAAGTTTGAGGGAGTGTTTAAGTACAATCCAAACATTCATTATTTTGATGCATTAGTGGGATATTTTCGGGCTTCGGGGTATTTTCGTATCAGACCGCTTTTAGAGAAAGTGCCTAAAATCAGAATTCTTGTAGGTATCAATGTAGATAAACTATTAGCAGAAGCTCAAAAAAAAGGATTTGACTTTTTTAGAAGTAAAGACAGAACCAAAGAAGAATTTATTCAAGAAATCAAAGAAGATATTCAACAAGCTCACTATGACCAAGAAACCGAAAAAGGTATTTTACAATTTATTAAAGACATCATAACAAAAAAAGTTGAAGTCAAAGCTCACCCCGACAAGAAAATTCACGCCAAAGTGTATATTTTCAGACCTGAGCCTTTCAATCAGCATACGCCTGCATCAGTGATTACAGGCTCTTCCAACCTGACCGATGCAGGATTAGGTGCAAGCACAATACGCAACTACGAGTTTAATGTACAACTCAACGATTATGAAGATGTAAAATTTGCCACCGAAGAATTTGAAATTCTTTGGAAAGAAGCTGTAGATATATTGCCTGTCGATGTGCAAAACATTGAAAAGAAAACTTACCTGAACGATGATATTACTCCTTTTGAGCTTTACATTAAGTTGCTTATAGAATACTTCGGAGAAAGCATAAACTATGACCCCGACTCTATTGGCGACTTGCCTGCTAATTTCAAAAAACTTTCCTACCAAATAGATGCCGTCAATGAAGGTTTCCATATGCTTTTGAAGCATAATGGCTTTATACTGGCTGATGTAGTAGGTTTAGGCAAAACCGTAGTAGCTACAATGGTAGCTAAAAAGTTTATTCTGCAAAACGGCAAAGAAAATACCAAAATATTAGTGATTTATCCACCTGCTGTGGAAAAAAACTGGAAAAACACTTTCAAATATTTTGGCATTGATAAATATGCCAAGTTTATTACCAACGGAAGTTTGCATAAAATTTTAGAGGGGCATTCAGACTACTGGAACAAAGAAGAATATGACCTTATCATTGTAGATGAAGCTCATAAATTTCGCAATCATACTACGGGAGCATTTCAGAATTTACAACTCATATGCAAAAGCCCAAGAGCTAACAAAGGACACATAGAAGGTCTGCAAAAAAAAGTTATTCTCGTAACAGCTACTCCTCTCAATAACAAGCCCGATGATATTTTTCATCAAATACTGATGTTTCAAGATGCTCGGCAATCTACTTTGCCTATTACCAATCTGACATCGTTCTTTGCTTCGCTTGTGGAGGAATACAAAGCTCTTAAACGTACTGAAAAACCTGATATTGATAAGCTACGCAATATTTACGGCAAAATCCGAAAAAATATAATTGAACCTATCACTATTCGTAGAACCCGAAAAGATATAGAAAATATCCCCGAATACCAAAAAGATTTAGCAGAGCAGGGCATCAGATTTCCCAAAGTAGAACCTCCTAAAAAAATTGAATATGTGATGAACGAAAAGCTCAATCAGTTATTTTACAAAACGGTTTTCTATCTGATTGATGAAGATAAACTTAATTATGCTCGCTATCAAGCTATTGCTGGATTGAAACCTGAGGCGGCAAAAGGATTATATGAACGTGCAGAATTAGCTTCTAAATCTTTGGCTATGATTATGAAAACTCTCTTGATAAAGCGATTAGAAAGTAGTTTTTATGCTTTCAAAAAGTCGCTGAATTCTTTCCAAAAAGCCACCGACCGAATGATTAAAATGTTTGAAAATGACAAAATATTCATCGCTCCTGATACAGATATCAACAAATTATTAGAAAAAGGTTGGAGTGAAGAAGAAATTGAAAAAGAAATTGAACGACTAAGCGAAGAAAACCCCAAAAATAGAGTTTTTAAGGCATCAGATTTCAAACCTGAATTCATTCAGCTTCTAAAAAAAGACAAAAAAAACATAGATGATTTAGTGAATTCGTGGCAAGAAATAGAAGATGACCCCAAATTAGAAGTATTTTTACAAGCACTCCAAACACAATTCCTGAACAAAAAAACGAACATAGAAGGCAAGTTAGTTATTTTTTCTGAATCAAAAGATACAACAGATTACCTGAAAAAACGTTTAGAAGAACAAGGCAGAACAGATGTACTTACTATTTCCTCTGAAAACCGAAACGACCTCTACGAAACCATTGTTGCTAATTTTGATGCTAATTGCGAGCCTCAGAAACAAAAGAACGACTACAATATTCTCATTACTACCGAAGTATTAGCCGAAGGGGTGAACTTGCATCGCTCTAATGTGATTGTGCATTATGATACACCTTGGAATGCCACCCGTTTGATACAACGGATTGGGCGGGTCAATCGTATCGGAACAAAAGCTGATACTATTTACAATTATGTATTTTATCCTTCCGCACAAGGCGACTCGCAAATCCAACTCAATAAAACCGCTCTAACGAAAATTCAGGCATTTCATACCGCTTTTGGCGAAGACAATCAGGTTTATTCGCAAGAAGAAATTTTAGATGAAGTCAAACTATTCAATAAAGAGGCTGTCCGTGAAGAAGAAGACGAACGCCTGAAATATCTCTATTTCTTGCGAAAATTTAGAGATGAAAACAAATCTTGGTTTGAAAAAATCAAAAAATTGCCTCTAAAATCACGAACAGGTAGAAACTCAACAACCCTCCATAGACCTGAACTACAAAACGGAACCGCTGTGTTCTTAAAAAATAGTAAAAAATTTGAATTTTATTGGGTAGATAGCCAAAATCAGCCTTATGAAATTACTCCGCTCGAAGCTTTCAAGATTTTTGAAGCTCAACCCGACGAAAAATCTTGCCAACTGATTGAAAATCATCATAAGCACGTAGCGATTGCCATCAATCATTTTCAATCGCAGGAGTATAAGTTAGTAGCTCTGCAAGAAACTCCCGAAGCTTTGGGTGGGGTGGCTCAAAGTGCTAAAAAGTTTCTCTTCGAAATAGTAAAGCATCCGATAGTATCGGAAAGCCAAAAAGAGAATATTCAAAAAATTATATTACTGATTGATATTGGCAAATTTACTAATCTGGCTACCGATATAAACAAATTGCGAAAGAAAGCCCTTCATCTAAACAATACACTTGCCGAATTAGATAAAATTGCTTTGCAGTATGGGGTGCAATCAAACCTTGTTCAAAAAGAGTCGGACGAAAGTTTAGAAAAACCCGTATTGATTATTTCTGAGTCTTTTGAATAATAATCCACCAACAGCTAAATACTAAAAAAAAAATGAACGAAATAATTTTCAAAGATGAGGCATATCAGATTATTGGCAAGTGTATGGAAGTGCATAATCAGTTAGGGGCTGGATTTTTAGAAATTGTGTATAAAGATGCTTTGGAATACGAATTCAGAAAATCAAACATACCTTTTGAACGAGAAAAAGAGTATAAAGTTTATTACAAAGGTATTGTGTTGCCTCATAAGTTTTATGCTGATTTTGTAGTATTTGATAAAATTATTTTAGAAGTAAAGGGGGTATCTACACTAACAGATGAATTTGTAGCACAATGTATCAATTATTTGAAAGTTTCAGGATGTAAGTTAGCCCTTTTGGTTAATTTTGGAGAGTTGCGATTAAGCTATAAGAGAATTGTATTATAAATTCGTGCATTCGTGGCAAATATTTTCAGCCACGAATAACACGAATGAGACACGAATTTTATTTATATTCGTGCATTCGTGGCAAACAATTCGTGCATTTGTGGCAAATCAAAACTTTTTGAACCTATGTTGTTTCAGACGCAAACTAGCTCGCTTTTTCAGCAAGCCTATGACCGCAAGCAATGGAAACAATTCCTTGCCGATACTTTCCCAAAATTTGATTCATTCTCTGAACCTATTCCAATAAGCATAGATACTCATTTTGCCCAACAAGCCTTTCTGTTGGGTAATATCGCCCTCCAAGAAAACGGCATTAAACGTACTTTGGCAGTTTATGAAGTAAAACTCACTACACACATACAAATAGAACGCAACCGCGTAGGACTGCGAAACCTACTTCGCAAATACTGGAAAAATATTGACGGGGCATTCATTGTGTTTTATCAATCTCAAAAGCCCAAGTGGCGGTTTATGTACGTTTCCGAACTGACAGGCTTCGATGCCGAAGGCAATTTCCAAACTATACAAACCGAACCCAAACGCTATACCTACCTTTTGGGCGAAAACGAAAATGTAAGAACCGCTACCGAACGCTTCGAACTACTTGCTCAAAAAGGAAGCAAAATCACCCTCAACGACATCAAAGAAGCCTTTTCTGTTGAAAAAGTTACCAAAGAATTCTACTCCGATATTGCCCAGTGGTACGAATGGGCTTTACCACAGGTTCGCTTTCCCGGTGATGCCGAAAATCAAGATAACGGACGCAATATCGCCCTCATACGACTGCTAACACGCCTGTTTTTCATCTGGTTTATGAAAGAAAAAAAACTTATTCCCCCCGACTTGTTTGATGAGAACTGGCTCAAAAACATACTTATAGAGTTTTACCCCCAAGATGCAAAAAACGGCAACTACTACAAAGCCATTTTGCAAAATCTTTTTTTCGCTACGCTCAATACGCCCCAAGATAAACGCAAGTTTCGCCGAGAGCAGAGCTTTCAGGGAAAAAATAACGACTATATGAACCATAGCTACTACCGCTACCATAATTTATTTGAAGAACCCGACAAAAGCCTGCAAATCTTTCAGAGCATTCCCTTTCTGAACGGAGGCTTATTTGAATGCCTGGACTTCCACAAAGATGACCCCCACAACCCCACAGGCAAAGAAATTCGCCTAGACGGCTACTCCGATGTGCCTGATAAACAAGCCTTTGTACCAAACATTCTATTCTTTGAACCCCAAAAAGGCATTATCTCTATTTTTCAGAAATACCACTTCACCATAGAAGAAAACACCCCCTTCGACCAACAAGTATCCCTTGACCCCGAAATGCTCGGCAAAATTTTTGAAAACCTCCTTGCCACCTACAACCCCGAAACCCGCGAAACCGCCCGCAAAGCCACTGGCAGTTTCTATACCCCCCGCGAGATTGTGTATTTTATGGTCAAGGTTTCGCTGAAAGAATACTTCAAAAATCAACTTGCTGAAAAAATTTCTGATTTAGAAACTCGTCTTGAGCAACTTTTTTCCTATGCCGATAGCTCTAATCCTTTCAACACCGAAGAGACCCAACTACTGATTGAAGCCCTGCATAATGTCAAAATCCTTGACCCCGCCGTAGGCTCGGGGGCCTTTCCGATGGAAGCCCTCAACCAAATGACACACCTGCTCAGCAAACTAGACCCCCAAAACCAACAATGGAAACAGCAACAAATCCAAGCCATAGAAAAATTTATCTCCGACCCCTCGCTCAAACAAAAAACCATTCAGCATATAGAAAACATCTTCCAGCACAACGAACTCGGCTACGGACGAAAACTCTTTCTCATTCAGAATTGCCTCTACGGCCTAGATATTCAACCCATTGCCGTGCATATTGCTAAATTACGTTTCTTCCTTTCGCTCCTAGTAGATGAAAAAATCAATAACAATCTGCCCAATCAAGGCATTGAACCCCTGCCCAACCTAGAAACCAAACTCATCGCCGCCAATACACTAATCAGTTTGCCCCGATACGAAGGCTTGCAAACCGATGCTATCCTAGAAGCCGAAAAGCAACTCTTTCAACTCCGCAAACGCTACTTCGAAACCACCGACCAAGCAGAAAAAGAAAAACTTAAAAACCAAGACCAACAACTCCGCTCTCAAATCCAACAAGCCCTCAAAAATGGCGGCTTTGCTTCCGAATTTGCCGATGCCATCGCCAGGGCCGATATCTACGACACCCAAAAAAGCCAACAATGGTTCGACGCCGAATGGATGTTTGGCATTAAAGAAGGCTTTGACATTCTCATCGGAAACCCACCCTACATACAACTGCAAAAAGATGCAGGAAAACTTGCCAAAATGTTTGAAAAACAAAATTATGAAACTTTCACTCGCACAGGAGATATTTACGCCCTCTTTTACGAAAAAGGCATACATTTACTTAAAAACAACGGCATTTTGTGCTACATTACCTCTAATAAGTGGATGAGGGCAGGATACGGCGAAAAATTGCGTAAATTCTTTATGGAGCAAAACCCTCAATTACTCATTGATTTAGGTCCGGGAGTCTTTGAAAGTGCTACCGTAGATACCAATATTTTGCTCATACAAAAGCAAAAAACTTCTCAAATACAACTCAAAGCCCTTACCTTACAAAAACAGCACAATTTGTCTATTGAGGAACAACTGCGTACCAACAGCATAACACTTGAAAAATTATCCCAAGACGCTTGGTTTATTGGCAATAATGCCGAGCAACAGCTCAAAGAAAAAATTGAACGTATAGGAAAACCCCTCAAAGATTGGGACGTGAATATCTATCGTGGAATATTGACAGGACTGAATGAAGCCTTTATCATCAATACTGAAAAAAGAAATGAAATACTTGCAAACTGTAAAACTGAAGAAGAAAGAATAAGAACCGAAAAAATCATAAAGCCCATTTTACGTGGGCGAGACATTAAACGCTACTACTACGAGTGGGCAGGGCTGTGGGTGATAGGCACTTTTCCTGCTTTACGTTTAGATATTGAGCAGTTCCCTGCTTTGAAGAAGTATTTTTTAGATAACTTTGATATTCGTCAGTTAGAGCAGTCAGGTAAAAAGTACCCTGAATTAGGTTTTGATGCACGCAAAAAAACAGGTAACAAATGGTTTGAAACCCAAGACCAAATTGCTTACTACCACGAATTTGAAAAGGAAAAGGTAGTGTATTCTGAAACAATAAAAATATACTTTGATGGAACAAAAAATTACCCAAGATTTTCTTATGTATCATCTGAAATTTTTCTTGACAAAACAACATTCTTTTTTTCAGGGAAAAATCAAAAATATATTTTGGGTTTATTAAATAGCAAAATTGCAGAATACTTACTTGAAAATGGCTATTCTGTAAAGTTAGGTATTGGAAGTAGAGGCTTGCAAAAAATACTTATTGAAAAAATACCCATTCCTCCTGTTACTACGTCAAACGAGGGTATAGTGAGGCAAATAGAGGGATTAGTAGAAAAGATATTATCTGCCAAGCAACAAAACCCGCAAGCGGATACGCGTGCTTGTGAGCGAGAGATAGATAGGCTGGTGTATCAGCTCTACGAGCTAACAGAGCAGGAGATAAAAATCATAGACCCTGCCTATGTATGAGGGAAATGTGGGGTTAATTAAACTTTTTTGCATTGCAAAATGTTTCAGTTTCGGTGCAAAAATAAAGGAAAAACTTCTGCTTATGCGTTTATGGGTTATATGGGGGCTACTTGTGTTGGGTAGCTGTAATGAAAAAGCCAAACGCCTACCTATTTTAGGGGAAAGGCAAGCCGTTCAGGTAGAAAAAAATGGCAAAATAATTATAGATACGCTGTATCATACCATTCCTGCTTTTCGGTTTATCAATCAAGATAGTGTAGAAGTAACCGAAAAAACATTTGAAGGCAAAATCTATGTAACGGATTTTTTCTTTACTACCTGCCCCAGCATTTGCCCCAAAATGAAACAGCAAATGCTTCGCGTATATGAAAAATACAAAGATGATGACCGCATTCTCATTCTTTCACACTCTATTTCTCGCGAGGATAGCGTACCTGTATTGCGGGATTATGCAAAAAAAATAAAAATCAGTTCTCGACGTTGGCATTTGGTTACAGGAAATTGGAACGAGATAGAGCGAATGGCAAAACAATATTTCGTAACCGTAACCGAAGATAAAAACGAACCGGGAGGCTATTTGCATAGCGGTCATTTCGCCCTGATTGATAAGCAAAAACGCATCAGAGGCATCTACGAAGGCACTAAGCCCCAAGAAGTGGATAAATTGCTCCAAGATATTGATATTTTGCTCAATGAAAATCCCTAAACCCATATTAGCCGCTTTTCCTGTGCTTTTTTTTGTAGGTTTGTTATTGGGCAATTTATTTTTTTTCAGAACTCAGGAGCAAGGGCAGAAATTATATGCACTGCACTGCTCATCTTGTCATATGGAAAAAGGCGAGGGGCTTGCAGGGCTTATTCCACCTCTGAAAAACGCAGATTGGCTTGCACAAAACCCCGAAAAAATTGCCTGCATCATTCGTTATGGGCAAAAAGGCAAAGTGCTTGTCAATGGTATTACTTACAACCACCCTATGCCTGCTAATCTGAAACTTTCCGATACCGAAATACACAACCTCACCAATTTTATTCTCTCTAATTTTGAAAACCAAGTTCCCAAACGTACTTTTGAACAAATTGTAAAAGATTTACAGAGTTGCCATTAGGATTTTTCATTTTTTTTTCTTATCATTCAGCGATAATTTGCCAAAGAGCACTCGGGAAAGTTTGTGAATTGTTGAATTATGGCTATTTTAGAAAACTTTATTTCTGTTTTTAAGCCCAAAAAAAAGCAAGCCCCTGCACGTGAAATAGCTCGCTATACGCTCAACTATGAAGATACACGCGATATAGGGGTGCTGTTTAGTCATTCTAATGACGAAAATCCGAAGGCTATCAATTATTTTGTCAAACTTTTGCAGAAAGACAAAAAAAGCGTGAAGGCATTGGCGTATTTTGAGGAAAAACACTCCAATCCTTACGATTTCCGTTTTGATTTCTTCACTGCCAAAGATATTGATAGCAAAGGCGTTATTCATTCTTTGCAAGTAGAGGAGTTTATTCAAAAAGAGTTTGACTGCTTGTATTGCGTGAATGTAACAGATTTTCCGCCTTTTCATTACATTATGAAAAGAAGCCACGCCAAGTTTCGGGTGGGTAAATTTTATCCCGAAATGCTTGATTCTTTTGAACTAATGATAGATATTGGCGACAACAAAAATGCCGTTGATTTAATTTTGCAGATGTTACACTTTACTAAAACCTTAATTATTCATAATCCACAATACAAATGATACACTATCGCATTGCTTACACTAATCCGCAAACCCGATTTTTAGAAGTTGAATGTAAATTTAGCCATTTAAGCACTCTTACTCTGAATTTATGCTTGCCTGCTTGGCGTCCGGGTAGATATGAATTGCAAAATTATGCCAAAAATATCTTTGATTTTGCCGTTTTTGATGAGCAAAATCGTCCTCTTTCTTACCGAAAAATAAGCCGAAACATTTGGCAAGTACAATTGCAAAACGCTTCGGAACTTATAGTGAAGTATCGTTATTATGCTTTTCAGTTAGATGCAGGCGGTTCGTACCTTGATGATACCCAAGTGTATTGCAATCTTATCAATTGCTTGGTGTATGTGGAAAATCGCCTTGATGAGCCTTGTACTTTGGAATTGGCTTTGCCCGATAACTATCAAATAGCTTGCGGGCTTACTAAAAAAGCTAAAAATCTATGGCAGGCAGAAAGCTATCATCACCTTGTAGATAGCCCTTTTATTGCTTCTGCCTCACTGGAACACAAAACCTACGAAGTAGCAGGTACGACCTTTCATATATGGCTACAAGGCGATTGGCAACCCGATTGGGAAGTAGTGCTGAAAGATTTTGAAAAATTTACGGCTTGGCAAATCCAACTTTTCGGCGAATTTCCTGAAAAAGATTATCACTTTTTATTTCAAATTTTGCCCTATACGTTTTATCACGGCGTTGAACATCGCAATTCTACGGTAATTTGCCTAGGAAGTGCCGAAAAAATGAGTGAAGCAGAAAATTACGATAATTTTTTGGGGATAGCCTCTCACGAATTGTTTCATAGCTGGAATGTTTGCAAGATTCGTCCTGCTGAACTTTTGCCTTACAACTATGCAAGCGAAACGTATTTTGAAACAGGCTGGGTAGCCGA
>NZ_JBRCWE010000078.1:0-18214 GCF_053497555.1 Raineya sp.
AAATTGTCTGTATCAGAATTTATAGGATTGAAGGATTGACAAGATAAAAGTAGAAAAATAATCCTGCTAATCCTAAAATCCTCAAAATCCTGATACTGACAAAAATGTTACAGCACAAGCAACCTCATCTATTGGGTTTAGGTTTTCTTTTGGGTTTATGTTTTTTGTGGTGCGTTTGCTTATTCTTTTCGTGTTTTTCTTGTTTCTCTTTTGCCTTGAGTTTTTGTTCAAGGGCTTGTGTAACCATCTTACTTTGCTCTAAAGCCTGCTTTTTCTGTTCTTGGGCATTATTTCCCTCATCGGTAAGTTGGGCAAGCGTTTCAGGGAAAATACCCTTTTCGTTCATTTCAATAAATGCTCTTACTTTTTCCACTGAAAGCGAATACCAATTGCTATCATTTTCATAGCCAAACCACATCAACTTACGGAAAATATCAGTTTTTTTCAGTTCAACAATACCTTGTTGAGTTTTCAGAGGCTTTTCTATGGTTGGAAAATCTTTCAGAGCCTCCATATAAGTTTCCAATTCGTAGTTGAGGCAACATTTGAGCCTACCGCATTGTCCCGAAAGTTTAGCAGGATTGAGTGAAAGGTTCTGGTAGCGTGCCGCCGAAGTATTCACACTTTTGAAATCTGTGAGCCAAGTAGAACAGCAAAGTTCACGCCCACATACCCCTATACCTCCGAGCCTGCCTGCTTCCTCACGCAAACTGATTTGTCGCATTTCTACCCTTATCTTGAACTCTGCGGCAAGTATCTTGATAAGCTCTCTGAAATCTACACGGCTTTCGGCAGAATAGTAAAATGTAGCTTTGGTATTATCTGCTTGAAATTCCACATCAGTCAGTTTCATTTCCAAAGCCAGTTCTTGAATGATTTGCCGAGTTCGGAACATTGTAGGCATTTCACGAGCCTGAGCCTCTTTCCATTTTGCCAAGTCCTTTTCTGTGGGAATACGCAAAATAGTAGGCAGTTCGGCGTTTTCATCTACCTTTTTTTTGAGCATTTGCAAGCGTACCAATTCACCTTGCAAAGCTACTTTTCCGATATGATAGCCCGAAGTTGCTTCTACTACTACGGCATCGCCTGTAAGGAGGTCAAACTTTTGTGTATTCCTAAAAAATGCCTTAAAGCCATTTTTGAAACGTACTTCTACGACATCAAACTTTTGGTCTGCGGGCAATTCCATATTGGAAAGCCAGTCGTAGCTATTCATTTTATTACAAGAACCACTTTTGCAACCTCCCCCACAACCCACCGCTGATGTATCCGTAGAGCAACCTCCTGACGAGCAAGAAGTGCAAGCCATATTTCTACAATTTTTGAAGCGATAAAATAACTATAAAGAAAAAAATGAAAATTTTTCAAACCACAAAGATAAAAAAGGTTCTGAAAAATTGCAAAGAATTGTGCAAGGCAAATGAAAAAATCACTATTTTTGCCTAAAAAAGCACTTTACTAAAACTTTTGTTCTGTGTTAGAAGACAATTTTCAACATAAAGGTTTGCGAAAAAAATTAGTTGAGGAAATTCGCCGAAAGGGTATCAGAGATGAGAATGTATTAAATGCCCTAATGGCTGTGCCGAGGCATTGGTTTCTGGATTCTGTTTTTCTGCAACACGCTTACCAAGACAAGGCTTTCCCTATTGAAGAAGGACAAACCATTTCTCAGCCCTATACCGTAGCCTTTCAGACCGAACTTTTACAAATTCAACCTTTGCAGAGTGTTTTGGAAATTGGTACAGGTTCGGCATATCAGGCTTGTATTTTGGCAGAGCTTGGGGCAAAAGTTTATACCATTGAATACAACGAAACGCTTTTCCGCAAAGCCCGCCGAATGATTGATATTTTACGCTACGACAAAAAAGTACAATGCTTTCACGGCGATGGCTCACAGGGCTTGCCTCATTTTGCCCCTTATGATGCCATTATCGTAACCGCAGGGGCACCCGCCGTGCCTGAAAGTTTGCTTTTTCAGTTGAAAATTGGCGGCAGACTTGTTATTCCCGTAGGCGACCACCAAACCCAAAAAATGATGCGTATTACTCGCAAAGGCGAAAAACAATTTACCCAAGAAGAGTTTGATTATTTCAGCTTTGTACCTCTCTTGGGTAAAAATGGTTGGCAAAAATAGACTGCTGGGTTAATTTCTACTCCGAGCAAAGCCTATTCCAAGTTGAAAGTAAAAATGGCTCAAATTATCTCGGATAGGGTCTGAAATTTGTACTACATTAGAAGTCCATTCTGTGGGTCTGCCTATATCCCAACGATAGCCCAGTTTTAAGCGAAGAATACCACCTTCACTGGGGCGACTAATCCAATAGGAAGAAACAGCCAAGTCCAATAAAAAAGGTCTTGCATTAAATCTTACTGCATTGGCATTTTGCAACAAATTACTCATAGAAGTTTGTCCTATATTTCTTTCAGCTACTACGCTTGCCCCTACAAAACTACCCCCAAGCCCAGGCACTACCCGCCAGCGGTCTTTATTCAACACATCATAACCCACCAAAAAGGAAAAATAAAAGTTTGTCCAACTACTTGCCGAAGAAAAATTGGTTTCTATGGCAAAATCACTTTCTGTGGCAATTTTTTTATTCCAACTTGAAAAATATACACCAAAAGGCAAAACCGCACCCGATACTCGTCTAAATCCATTTTCAGCGAGCAAATCGCTTAAATTTCTGAAATCATACAGACTCAGACCGCTGTAAAAATCAAAAGTTCTGCCTTTGGAAGCATTGAAACTGGTTACCTCTTGGGCATTGACAGAAAAAGCACAAAGCAATACAAGCAATAGAATAAAATTTCTCATAAACGAACCTGTTTGGATTTTCCCCTTTCAAACGCTATAAAAATACAAATTGTTTTCTTTTTGTAAGTATTTATGTTCAAAAAATTCAGCGTTTGATGTTCAAACCTTTAAGAGTTTTATCTCCCATTTTCTGTCTGACGTCTATTTTCTAAAATCCTGTTCCCTGTCTCTTTTTTCCTGTTCCTTTACTGCAAACTATACCTAAACAATTACTTCTTTTTTTGAATTTTAAGAACACTTTTTTGTATTTTTGCAGTATAGCAAGGCTTGAACATCTAATATTTTACTTGATAAACAGAAACAAAGCTGTATGCTTTTCACCGACCAACTTCACCGTACCATAAAATTACCCTACCTGCCCCAACGTATCATTTCGCTTGTACCTTCACAAACCGAACTGCTTTTTCATTTGGGTTTAGCAGAAAAAATTGTAGGTATCACCAAATTTTGTGTGCATCCCCACGAGCATGTACAAAATATTCCCAAAATAGGTGGAACAAAAAATTTTCATTTTGAAAAAATTGATGAATTAGCCCCCGACCTTATCATTGCCAACAAAGAAGAAAACTATAAAGAAGGCATTGAACGCCTCGCAGAAAAATACCCCGTTTGGATAAGCGATATTTACACGCTGGAAGATGCCCTCAAAATGATTGTTAGTATTGGCGAAATATGTGCCAAAAAAATGGAAGCTCAAATGGTTGCCGCATTTATCCAATCCAATTTCAGCTTGCTTACTAAAACGTACAAAGGCAAAGTGGCTTACCTGATTTGGAAAAATCCGTATATGGTGGCTGGCAGTCATACTTTTATCAATGATATTCTGCAAAGATTAGGTTTTGAGAATATTTTTGCAGAAAAATCTCGCTATCCACAGGTTTCTCTTCCCGAAATTGCCGAAAAAGAACCCGATTACATTTTTCTTTCTTCCGAGCCTTACCCTTTCCAAGAAAAACACTTACAAGAAATGCAGACGTTTTTCCCCGATAGCCAAGTAAAATTAGTTGATGGAGAAATGTTTTCTTGGTATGGTAGCCGCCTTTTAGAGGCAATCAAGTATTTTCGTAATTTTCTCAAAAAAGCGTGATTTTTAGGCTTAATTTTTGTTGTAGTTTTCAAAATTGACTATTTTGCCCCACCAAAAATTACAACTATGTTTGAAGACGACAACTTTGATGAGGACGATAAAAAAAGCCTTGAGGAACTTTTAGAAGCTATCCAAAAAAATCCCAAAGACCCACAAGCCTTCTCTGCTTTGGGCAGATATTTCAATAACAAAGGTGAATATCAGCAAACTATTCAATATCTGGGTAGCCACTTGGAAGAGTGGTCGGAGGATTATGGTTTTTTAGATACACTTGCTTTCGCTTATCGTGAGCTACAAGACTATCCGCAAGCCTTAAAAATTTATCAGCTCATTGATAAAAAATATCCCAACGAAAATTGGGTAATGAAGAATTTGGCTTGGTGTTTGGCAGGACTGGGCAGATACGAAGAAGCCATAGACTATCATTTACGCGTGCATAGAACAGAGCCTTATGATGCTTGGAACTTACGAAACTTGGGCTGGTGCTATCTGAAAATCCGTGATTATGAAAATGCCTTGCAATATCATTTGGAATCGGATAAATACGAACCTAATAACCCTTGGAATTTGGGTAAAATAGGCTACTGCTACGGACAATTAGGCGATTTTGAAAATGCCCTTTCTTATCATCTCAAAGTAGCAGAATTAGACCCTACCGATGCGTGGAATTTGAGCAATGCAGGTTGGGTATATTCATCTATGCGAAACTATGAAGAAGCTCTCAAATATCATCTGAAAGCCTACGAGTTAGAACCCAGTGATGCTTGGAACATAAGCCAAATAGGTTGGTGCTACTCTTCTTTGGGTAAATATCAGGAAGCCATTACTTGGCACGAAAAATGCTATGAGCTTAACCCTTACGACTCTTGGAATACAGGTACTTTGGCTTGGTGCTATGGGAAAATTGGGAATTTCCAAAAATCTTTGGAATGGCATCTAAAAACCGAACAAATCAACCCCGTTGATAGTTGGAACTTGGCAAATATTGGCTTTGCTTATCAAAAATTGGGCGATTATACAAAAGCTCTTGAATATCACCTCAAAGCTCATCAGCTCAACCCCACTGATAGTTGGAATCTCAGACAGCTGGGCTGGGTCAATTTTGTTTTAGGTGATTTGAGCAAAGCCGTTTTCTATTTAGAACAAGCCGAAGACCTCAATAGCAATGGTATCAACCTGCTCTACCTTGCACACGCCTACCTTGCACAAGGCGATAAAAAAAAGGCGGAGCAAACCTATCTGGAAAGCGTTGTACTGGCTCCTGATGAGGCTACTTTTGTAAGAGATGCCAACGAAGACTATATCTTTTTGCAAAAGTATGGCATTAGCAAAAAAGACTTTCAAAAAATTTTGGAACAAGCTATTGAATATCGCAGAGAAAATGATAAAATCATCCGTGCCGCCGAAAATAATGATATTGACCAGCTTCTCCAAATTCATAGCCAAAACCCTAACAATTTTGCGGCTATCTATGAAATTGCCGATTTTTATGCCCGAGAAGAAGATTATGAAAAAGCCCTTGATTTTTATCTGAAAGCTGAAAAAATCAATCCCGAACACATCAATACACTGCTTGAAATTGCCTTTTGCTATCGCGAAATGGGGGCATTCCAGAACTCTCTGGCTTACTATCAAAAAGTTGATAAGCTCAAACCCAACAACGCTTGGATACTCAAAAATATAGGCTGGTGCTATTCGTCATTGGAAAATTATCAGGAAGCTCTGCTTTACCACGAAAAAGTAGTAGAACTTACCCCACAGGATTCTTGGAATTTGAGCAATACGGGCTGGTGTTATCTCAAACTCAAAGATTATTCCAAAGCTATTGAATACTTTTTGAAAGCCTCTCAAATCAATCCTGCTGATGGCTGGACTTTGGGCAAAATTGGCTGGTGCTACTACAAACTGGGCAACTATCAAAAATCTTTGGAATATCACCTCAAAGCACAAGAAAACAACACCTCCGAACCTGCTTGGAATTTGGGTAGAATTGCACAATCGTATCTGGCACTGAAAAATTTAGACCAAGCCCAAACCTACATTATGGACTCGCTCCAAATAGATGATGAGCCTTATTTTCGTATTATTGCAGGGCATATTTGGCTTTGCTCCCAAAAAATTGATGAGGCTTTCAAACATTACAAAATAGCTGTTGCACCTTATGGCTCTTGGGAAAATTTTAGCAATGATTTTGATATAGACAAAGAGGCGGTTCTTTCCTATGGTATTCCCGAAAGTTCTTGGGAAAATATCAAAAGCCAACTCAAAGATTTTTATGAGAAAAACTCGGGCAATACCCACTATCAAGACGACCATTTTAGCGATAGATAAAATTCACCTAACAATTCCCTAAAATTGGCAAGAAATTTGCTCCATATTTTACAATTGTTGGACTTTATTGATTGATGAAAAAATTATGAAAAACTATTCATTTACTAATCATAAATTTTTGTACTTCTCAGCAACACTTTTAATGCTTTTCGCAACGCTTATCGTGTTTTTTCATTTTGCAAGCGAAAATCAGCAAAAAGAAAGCAAAGCTACTACCGAAGAAAACAACTATCCCATACCTTCTCCCGCTACCTCTCTGAACAAAGTTGCTACGCCCATTCATACCGAGCAAGAAAAACCTGCCGATTTACTCAAACGCAAAGTTACTTTTCAGTGGGAAGTAGATGGCTGGAATATGTTTTGCCCCAATGTAGAGCCTCTGCTCAATAGCCAAGAAAGAGGAAAAGTTACTTTCAAAGTGAAAATAAACGAAAAAGGCAAACTGGTAGCTCTGGAAGTGATTGATAACCTTTCTACCCTTTCCGAAGAAAGCATACAAAGTTTCAAGACAACCTTGGAAATGGACCTAGAAAGCTGTATTGAAAGAAAAAATGTAAAAATTGAGCCTATTAGCAGTGGAATTGTAACATTTTTTGTAAATTAGCAGAAAAATTGCCACTGCCTTGAAAATAAAAAAATCAGATTGGATTATTGGAAGTGTTCTTGTCGTTTTTTTAGCCTCGTTGCCATTTTGGCTTCCCAAAAATGAACCTTCTCAGAAAAAACGCAAGTTAGATTGGACACCCACTTTCAAAAAAATAGAAAACAAACCTTACGCCAGCAAGGCTTTTTATTTATTGCTTGAAGATTTATTTCCTAAAAAGAAAATCAAACTTCGCCTTGATGTTTTCCCGAACGATTCGCTTTTTTTGTACAAATCCAAAGAAGTAGCTTCCAAATATAATTTGTTTTATGCCCATTTGAAAGCAGATGCCGACCAAGAATTTGCTAATGCCCTGAATAGCTTTGTATATTATGGTGGAGAGGCATTTATGGCGGCAGAGTATTTTTCTTATCTTTTAGAAAATGAATTCGGGAAAGCACTTATTACACGCGGATACACAACTTCCAACGCATTAGAAATTAGATTTTTGCACCCTAAACTCGCTGGCAAAACCTACCTGTTTCCCAATCTCACACATTATTCGGCATTTCAAGTGTATGGGATTAAAAACTTTACTCCAAATGATACTAAACAAGCACAAATAGATGATGACGAAAACGGACTCGCCTCTGAAAACAATCTTTCAAGCGAACACGCCTCCGAAAACAACCTTTCAGATGAACCACAAGCCGAAATTTTAGCCGTAGATCAGTACGAAAATCCTGTTTTCATTAAAATCAAGAAAGGCTCGGGTACGCTGTATGCTTGCTCACTTCCTCTCATTTTTACGAATTATGGCATTTTAGACGATAACCAACGTGATTTTATCGCCAGAGTGATTTCGCATCTGCCTGTACGCGATGTGCTTTGGGAAGACGAAATCAAGTGGCGGTATCAGTACACCAAAAGAGAGGACGAAACCCCCGAAGGCATTAAAGAATTAGCTTTTCTGCGGAAAAATCCGCCGCTTTGGTGGGCATTTTGGCTTACACTCGCAGGGATAGCCTTGTTTATTTTGTTCAAAGCCAAAAGAGAGCAAAGAATTATCCCTATTTTGGAAAAAAATACCAACACCAGTTTAGAGTTTGCCCAAACCATTGGTAGGCTATACTTCAACTACCAAGACCACAGAAACCTTGCAGAAAAGAAAATTTTATACTTTTTAGAATTTTTGCGTTCCAATTATTTCATCAACATTTCCGAAAATCCCGATGAAGCCACTATCCATAAAATAGCCTCTAAATTAGCAGTAAGCGAGGAAAAGGTCAAAGAAACTTTTACGATTATTCAGGAAATAAAAGCAAAACCCGCAATTTCGGAAGACGATTTACACAAACTTACAAAATACATCAATCAAATCAAGAAAGCAACGATGCTTGCTTAAATTTGTACCAAAACATAATATTCATAACCCTATGAAGTTTCCGCTTATACAAATAGCCCAATTGCTTTCGGCTCGCATAGAAGGCAATTCAGATATTGAAATTTCAAATGTTGCCAAAATCCAAGAAGCCCAAGCAGGCGATATTGCCTTTTTGGCAAATCCTAAATACGAACCTTATATTTATACTACCCAAGCCTCCGCTGTAATTGTCAGTAAAGATTTTGAGCCTAAACAAGCTATTTCCACTACTCTTTTAATCGTAGAAGACGCCTACACTGCTTTTTCAACTCTTCTTTTAGAATATGAAAAAATCATCAATTTGCCCAAAAAAGGCATTGAACAACCTTGCTTTATTAGCGAAAAAGCCATTTTAGGCGAAAACCTCTACATTGGAGCATTTGCATACATTGGTGAAAATGCCCAAATAGGAAATCATACGCAAATTTATCCAAATGTTTTTATAGGCGAAAATGTGAAAATTGGCAAAAATACCATTATTTATGCAGGAGCTAAAATTTACAAAAATTGCGTTATTGGTGATAACTGCGTAATTCATTCAGGGGCAGTGATAGGTAGCGATGGTTTCGGCTTTGCCCCCCAAGCCGATGGCTCTTTCAAAACTATTCCACAACTTGGCAATGTAATTATTGAAGACAACGTAAGTATTGGAGCTAATACCACCATAGACCGAGCTACTCTGGGAGCTACTATCATCAAAAAAGGTGTAAAAATTGATAACTTGGTGCAAATTGCTCACAATGTAATTGTAGGCGAAAATACCGTCATAGCCGCCCAAACTGGCATAGCTGGCTCTACGGAAGTAGGAGCCAATTGTATGTTCGGAGGGCAAGTAGGAATTGCAGGGCATCTGAAAATCACTAATAAAGTTAATATTGGGGCACAATCGGGCTTGGGAACAGATATTACCCAAGAAAATACCAATTGGCAAGGCTCACCCGCTATGGATTTGAAAGAGTTTTACCGAGCTTACGCTGTTTTCAAAAAATTGCCCGAAATGTACCGAAAACTCGCCCATATTGAACGCCAAATACAAGAAGAGTAAAAGAAACGTGCCACTTCGTACTAAAAAGCGAAAACGTTGCTTTTAGCAACGTTTTCGCCCATAAAAAAGATTATGGTAGCAACTTTCGCAGAAGTTCATCAACTTTATCAGTAGAAACGCCAATATGATGCTCTTTATCTATAATCAGATAGCCGCCATCAGCTTTTACATAATCGGTGATATGCTGTAAATTGACAATATAAGACTTGTGGCATCTGAAAAATTCAGGTATATCGGCAAGCATTGTTTCAAAATTTTTTAGCCCCTTGCTCAGCGTAACAGGTTTGGCGTTTTTTAGAAATACTTTCGTGTAAGAACCTTCCCCCTGAAAAAATAAGATTTCACTTATATCTACAAAACTGATATTGCCCAAAGTATGCAGGGCAATTTTTTTATTGGCATTTTGCTTGAGGTTATGTTTGAGAATACTCAAATTTTCTTGCTTTCGGTGCTGATTTTTGCGGAACAATTCAAGAGATTGAAGCAAGTCCTCTATTTCAATGGGTTTGAGCAAATAATCTACTGCCGAAAGTTTGAAAGCCTGAATAGCATAACGATTGTAAGCCGTAACAAAAATGATAGAAAAATTAACCTCGCTCTCATCAAAAAAATCCAGCAGTTCCAAGCCGCTATGTCCGGGCATTTCTATATCCAAAAATACCAAATCAGGCTTGTGCTTATGAATAGATTTTACCCCCGAAGGCAAATCTTTACACAAATCTACTACTTCTATATCAGTAGCACACTCAGCAAGCAAACCTTGCAAAAGGACTCTTGCCATTTCTTCATCATCAATAATAATAGCTCTGAACATAATTGTAACACTTCTGAAAAAAACAACTAAAAAGGTATAGAAAGAATGACCTTAGTGCCCGTAGGCATATCTCCCTCGTATTTGTCAATAATTTCAACCCCCAATTTTTTAGTGGTGGCTCTATTCAAGATTTCCAAGCGTTTTTCGTTGGCTTGGGTTGCAAAAGACTTATGCTTCTCACTTTTGATTTGATTAAGCTCTTGAGAACGCTTTCTGCCTATGCCGTTATCTTCAATAATTACACAAAGTTCTTTTTCTTGCACTTTTTCCTGAAAAGTTATTTCCAAACTTCTATCCGTTTCTTTGTGTAATAAGCCGTGCTTGATAGCATTTTCTACGTAAGGCTGAATAATCATTGGGGGCAATTCTATGGTATCGCGATGCGTAAGAGCTTCGGTATCAATAGAATAAGTAAAATTATCTTTGAAACGCATTTTTTCAAGCTCCAAATAGAGTTGTAAGGTTTCAATTTCTTCTACAATGCTAATGGTTTCTTTTTCAGACTGCTCTAAAACCAAACGAGTAAGTTTTGAAAATTTTGCCAGATAGCTATTGGCTTTCATTTTATCGTTGGTAAAGATATACGCCTGAATGGTATTGAGGGCATTGTAGAAAAAATGCGGGTTCATCTGTGATTTAATAGATTTAAGCACCGATTTGTTGAGTTGTTGCTCTAAAATAATTTTTTCTTGCAAAAGAAAATTTTGCTTTCGCAAATCTTTGATTTTTAAGCGATAATAAAAGAAGCCTGCTGTCATTACCAAGAAAGCTACAAAAGCCCAAAACCAACCTGTTTTCCAAAAAGGGGCACTAATAATAAAATTGATGCTCTGAGGCGTAATTCCTTCGTTCAACTTAAACTCCAAAAAATAATTTCCCGCCTGCAAGGCTTCAAAATTCAAATTTCTTTCGCTCAATTCTTTCCAAGCACCTTTATTGAGCCGATAATACAAATTATTGGTGCGAGCAGAACCAAAATCTAAAACAGAAACTCCAATGTTGATGTTATTTTCATTGTACTTCAAATAAATTTTTTCTTGAATACGGCGAGGTATATCATTCACAATAAAATTGCGTAGTTGCAAAATAGGACTGACGCGTTCAGGACTTTTCTTCAAAAAACTAATGCGTGTAACTCCTTCGCCATTGAGTAATATAATAAAATCGCCACTCACCGTAAAATCATTCACCTCATAGGCGTTGATATGCACATCTATCATTTTTATTTTATCACGAAGCAAATCCCATATAAATAGACCCCTATTTGTGAGAATATACAAGTTGCTATCAAATTTTTTCACAATCCTGATTTCATTATTACCCGCTTCAAATAAATGGTTGAGGTTTTTGAGTTGCGTTTCGTTTTCTATGGCATAAAAATTTCCTTTGGTGCTTAAAGCATACAAGGTTTGATGAGCAAAGAAAAGTTTGGATGCATAAAAAGAATTATCATCAAAGATAAGTTCTTGCACTTTTTCGGGGGTAACCTTAAATAAACCTAAATTCGTAGCAAAATAAATGGTATTTTTTTCGGGATTGTATGCAACTCCCTTTCCCCTACTCCTGCCAACCATTTGAATTACCGAATACGAGGGCATTGCTTTGGTATAAACATCACCTTTATCCCATTCGGAAGTGCTTGAATTATCCCCAAAACTAATTAAACCACAATACCCGCTGGCAGCAAAAGCATAATACTTTTCATCTATGCGAACCATATCTTTGATAGCAATCTCAAAAAAGCGTTTTTGCTTATATTCTTTTTGAGGCAAATGTGTAAAACCTTTGGACGAGAAAAATATATCTCCTGATAACGTATCGTAATGCAGGTAGTAAATTTCTGTATTATCTGTAAGTTTTTTTAGGATTTTTTTTATGCTAAAATTTTCATCATACAAAATCAATTCACCTTTTTTGGTTGCTATGAGAAAATCTTTCCCTATGTTGGTAATACGATAAGGCAGATAGGCGTTCAAAGGCAAAAACAAATGTTCCAAATCAGCCACGAGCAAAACTCCTTGATTGGTGGTAGAAAACCAATAATTGTTTTGCCTATCCTTCAGCACAGCTGAAATGCTTTTATCTTCAAAATAAACCTTAAAAAAACGAAAATTAGGAACAAGTGTATAACAGAAAGTTCCTTTGGGGGTATGAATCCAAAGTTCGTCTTTGAGAAAATTCGCATAATTGATAGAAGTTGTAATTTCGGGAATGGGTAAGGTTTCTAAAAACTGCAAATCTGTATCAAAAACCCATATTTTTTTTTGCTGATTGTAGCGTCCTAAAACATATATCTTTCCTTGATGAAAAAAAATCTGTTTGAGTTCTTTGGATTTTTCTTGTAGGTAAGTGGTATGCTTTACCTTCAAATCCTTATCTATTTTGTAGATAATACCATCAAGTATGAAAAAATTTTCTTGCAAGCTACTGGCACAGTGCTCAATAACTGCAAACTGATTGGATAACGTCAGGGTTTTTAGGTGTTTGAGCGTTGCAATATCATATACATCTATGCCCTCTTTTTGCAGAATAAGCAAATACTTTTCTGTAAGGCTAATAGGTATATAGGCAATAGGTTTATTTTGGCTTAAACTATGCAAGCTATCATTTTCCACATAATACAGATAGCCATCAAAATTTTCGTACCAAATCCGTCCTTTGCTATCTTCTCGGATACTACTCCCTGATAAAGAAGTTTGCTCATTGGAATAATATGCCTGATACTCGTGCCCATCGTAGCGAAACAAACCCGCATCGGTAGCAAACCAGATAAATCCCTTGCTATCTTGCATTACATCATACACCGAATTGGAAGGCAGTCCGTTTGTCTGATTGAGCCAAATACTATATGGCATTTGGGCAAATGCACCCAAAACTTTCAGCGATAAGAAAATAATTGTCAGTAATGCTTTCAAGATTTTAGCTTTTTTACACAAAGATAATAAATTTTGCCCAAATATCTTTACTAATTTATACCAAACACACTTTTCAATGTATGAAAAGCGGATTTGTTTTTACAAAAGTGTAAATACTTTGTTCCTCTCAAAAGTGTAATTTTGGGGAAGTCTTAAAATTTTGAGTAGTTTTATTTTGGTCTAAAATCTTACTTTTCTTGTAATTGATTAGGTCTCATTTGTAGTATAGAAACAGGAAACAAGATTTAGAACGCTGGACATTTAGAGGGAGTAAATTTTTCCCAAAACTTTTGAACCTTCAAACTTTTTGAACGCAAATAATTATCTTTTCTTTTTGTTTCCGTAGATTTTGGCAGTTTGTAAAGGGAAAATAAAAGCAAAATAAACTTTCGTAAAATAGGAAAAAGGTTTCCCAAAAATTACCACTCTCCTTTGGCAAGAGCTGTTCATCTTTGGAGCAAGTTTCACCCACAAAAATATAGAACTTATGAAAAGAATCGCAATTATTCCGCTACTACTGCTATGCAGTACACTTTGGGCTCAAAAAGTTCCCGATTTCACCTTCTCTGAAAATATGGCAAATCCCGAACTACGTGGCAAAAAGTTCACTATTCAGGGCAAACTCGTAGCCGTCTCTGAAGGTAGAGGAGGTGATGACTACTTTTTTTTAGATAAAAAACCCAATAAAACCTTGCTTATCCACGTAAGCAATAAGGGAGATTACTTTGATAGAGATGCTCCCAAATACGTAGATGAAGTAGTGTATTATCACTTCACACCTGAACTGCTAAAAAAGATACAATTTGAACCCAGTAAATATGAAGAGGGCGAATACAACATTTCTGCCATAGACGATAGCGTTCCGTATGAAGAAATTAGTGAAAAGAAAATAAAAATCAAACGTGGGGGCTTTGGCGAGAAAGATGAAGATGGCTATCTGCTAATGGGAATACAAATGTTTCAGATTAAGAAGTTCAAATCAAAAGCAGATTTTGAAAAGTTTAAGAAAGAATTTTTAAGCAATCCTTAACCTCTAAATTTATACAAAAATGAAAAAAGTTGCACTATTTACTCTCTTGTTTTGTAGCTTACTGGTAGTAAGTGGCTGGGCACAAAATAGTTTCAAATTTACTCAAAAGCCTGCCAACGAGGGCTGTGAAGCCAAAGGTAAAACCTTCAATATAGAAGGCAAATTAGTCGCCGAACGCCTCGTAGGAGATGATGGCGGAAAAGCTCTGCATTTTGTTGCTAAAAAAGGTAGCGATGTATTACTTACCATTGTGGCACTCAATCCTGAGCAAGAAGCCACTGACATAAGCTATCACTATCTTACCAAAGACTTTTTGGAGGATTTAGAAATTAGCGATTTTGGTGGCAAAGGCGAATTGAGTCTTGATAATATGTACAGCAAATACAAATGCGAATCTATTTCCCAATTTAATGTAAAAAAAGAAGTAAAAGAGTACAATGGCACAACCGTTGGTGATTTCAAAAGCAAAAAAGCAATAGATGAGTTCAAAAAGTTGCTTAAACCCTAATAAAACCACTTTCTGGCTTTCAAACCCTTGAAGTAAAATTCAAGGGTTTTTATTTTGTTTTGATAACAACCCAAAATTTACTTATTTGCCTTAAAAATGATTGTTTATGCAAAAACTCTTTCTTTTAGACGCTTTCGCCCTCATATACAGGGCTTATTATGCTTTTATCAATAACCCTCGCCGCACTAGCAAAGGAATGGAAACCAGTGCTATTTTTGGCTTTCTCAATACGCTTTTAGAGGTTATCAAGAAAGAAAAACCTACTCATTTGGCGGTTGCCTTTGATACCGCCGAAGCTACCTTTCGCCACGAAAATTTCCAAAACTATAAAGCCCACCGAGAAGAACAACCCGAAGGCATCACTATTGCAGTGCCTTATATCAAGCAAATATTAGAGGCAATGCGTATTCCTATTTTGGCTATGCCTGGCTACGAAGCTGATGATATTATCGGCACTATCGCCAAACAAGTAGCCCGTGAAGATTTCCCCGTGTATATGATGACCCCCGATAAAGACTTTTGCCAACTTATTGAAAACCAAAAAATATTCATCTATCGCCCCGCTACCAAATTTGCCCCTGCCGAAATTCTTGACGAAGCCAAAGCTCTTGAAAAGTTTGGCGTACAACGCATTGAGCAAGTTATTGATATTTTAGGCTTGCAAGGCGATGCTTCTGATAATATACCCGGTTTGCCCGGTGTAGGCGAAAAAACTGCCCAAAAGCTCATTGCCGAATACAGAAGCGTAGAAAATCTTATTGCCAATGCCGATAAACTAACAGGTAAAATTGCCGAAATTGTTAAAAATCACGCACAGCAGGCTTTGCTTTCCAAAGAACTTGCTACTATTCATCTGCAAGTGCCTATTCAATACAATATAGAGGATTTTCGTCTGAAAGAGTATGATAAAACCGCCCTTGCAAAAATTTTAGATGAATTAGAGTTCAAAACGCTGAAAACGAAACTTATCGGCTTGACCGAAGAAGAGAAACAACAGCAAAAATCTGCCAAAAAACAAGCCGCTACACCACAATTAGACCTATTTGGTGCTACTACACAAGGCGAAAAGAGCAATCCAAATGCAGAAAAAACGGAAGTTATTCCTACTGAACTGCAAAATATACGAACCAAGTTGCACCATTACCACATCGTAGATACCCCCCTATTACGTCAGAAACTTATTGAGTTTTTGCATCTGCAAAAGGCTTTCTGTTTTGATACAGAAACCACTTCCTTAGACCACCTTCAAGCCGAGCTGGTAGGTATTTCTTTTGCTTACTATCCCAATGAAGCCTATTATGTGCCATTCCCTGCCGAAAAAAGTCAAGCACAAGCCATTTTAGAAGAGTTCCGAGCAGTTTTTGAAAACGAAAACATTGAAAAAATTGGTCAGAACCTCAAATATGATATAAGCGTTTTGCAAAATTATGACATCAGCGTAAAGGGCAAACTCTTTGACACAATGATTGCTCACTATCTTATCAATGCCGAAAGCAAACATAGTATGGATTTTTTGGCTGAAAAATACTTGCAATATCAGCCTATAAGTATTGAAACGCTGATTGGTAAAAAAGGTGCCGGTCAGGGAAATATGCGTGATGTTTCTTTGGAAATAGTAGCAGAGTACGCTGCCGAAGATGCCGATATAACCTTTCAGCTTGCCGAAAAACTTCGCCCCGAACTGCAAAAAATTCAAAATGAAAAACTTTTCTACGAAGTAGAAACTCCACTTATTCAGGTACTTTGTACAATGGAACGCAATGGTGTAAGCATAGATGTAGAAACTTTACGCGAAAGTTCTATAAGTTTGGAAAAGGAAATTCAAATATTAGAGCAAGAAATCTATAATCAAGCGGGCAGAGAGTTCAATATTGCCTCACCCAGACAGCTCGGTGAGGTGCTTTTTGACGAACTCAAACTCATTAAAAACCCTAAAAAAACCAAAACAGGTCAGTATGCCACAGGCGAGGATATTTTGAGCAAACTCGCAGACGAACACCCCATAGTTGCCAACATTTTAGAAATCAGAGAACTACAAAAATTAAAATCTACTTATATTGATGCCCTACCCGAGCTTATCAGTCCTTTGGATAAAAAAATTCATACTACTTTCAATCAAGCCGTAACAGCCACAGGTAGGCTGAGCTCATCTAATCCAAACTTGCAAAATATACCCATCAAAACTGCCAAAGGACGAGAAATTCGCAAAGCCTTTGTGCCAAGCAATGATGAATTCCTTATTCTTTCTGCCGATTATTCGCAGATTGAACTTCGCTTAATGGCGGCTTTCAGCCAAGATGAAACAATGCTCGATGCTTTTGCCCAAGGGCAAGATATTCACGCCGCCACCGCCTCCAAAATCTATAAAGTGCCTTTGGAAGAAGTTACCCCTGAAATGCGTAGAAATGCCAAAACCGCCAATTTTGCCATTTTGTATGGTAGTACAGGATTCAACCTTGCCCGACAACTCAAAATTTCAGTTTCAGAGGCAAGCAAACTCGTGGAAATGTATTACAAAGAGTTTTCAGCTATCAAGAAATATAAAGATACAATGATACAAAAAGCCCGTGAGCAAGAATATGTAACTACTATTTTGGGTAGAAGGCGATATTTGCCTACTATCAACGAAAACAACCAAGTGGTAGCAGGACACGCCGAACGCAATGCCGTCAATACGCCTTTGCAAGGTTCTGCCGCCGACCTGATAAAAGTTGCAATGGTTCGCATTCACGATTTTTTGCAAAAAAATAATCTGCAAAGCAAAATGATTTTGCAAGTTCACGATGAACTGGTTTTTGAAGTGCATAAAGCTGAAATAGACTTTTTGAAAGAAAACATCATCAGATTAATGCAGACTGCTATATCTTTACCTGTACCACTGGTAGTAGAAGTAGGCATTGGTAAAAATTGGTTAGAAGCCCACTAATTGCAATTTTGCAGAAAAATTTGTTACTTTTGTTAGAAATTAGAAAGCTCGAAAATAGAAAAACCTGAACCTCAAACCTCATAAAACTTCGGAAACTGCTATGTCTGCTTTGCCACTACTTCCCACGGGACAGCAAGATTTTAGTACATTACGTACCGAAAATTTGGTATATGTAGATAAAACTGAATTTATTTACAAACTCCTCACCAAGCAAGTACCTTTCTTCTTCCTTTCTCGTCCTCGCCGTTTTGGCAAAAGCCTGCTTATCAATACCCTCAAAGAACTATTTGCAGGTAGAAAAGAACTATTCCAAAACCTTTACATCTACGATAAAATAGATTGGATAGCTTACCCCATTATTCATATTGATTGTAGCAAACTTGGTTTCAAAAAATTAGGTCTTGAAAAAGCCCTCTTTTTACGACTTGAAGCTATTGCAAAAGAAAATAATATCGCCCTTGAACACACTGATATAGGACTGCGATTTGAGGAACTTATCAAAAAACTCTTTGAAAAAACGAATTTGAAAGTTGTTATTTTAGTTGATGAGTACGATAAGCCCATTACTGATGTGCTAGAACAAGGCGATAACCAAAAAGCTCACGAAAATAGGGAGGTCTTGCGTATGTTTTATAGCATCGTCAAGGGTAGTTCCGCCTACATTCGTTTTATGTTCCTCACGGGTATTACTCGCTTTACTAAAGTTTCCCTCTTTTCTGACCTCAATAATCTTGTGG
>NZ_JBRCWE010000079.1:0-13477 GCF_053497555.1 Raineya sp.
CTATTAGATACTTTTTAAGGGACGACTAACTAATTTTTTCTAAAATCCTTGCGGGGCGGTACATCAAGCCGTAGCCTCAGCACTTTGAGTTTCTTGGCTGTACGCTTCCACAGGAATACAACTGCAAACAAGGTTTCTATCGCCATAGGCACTATCTATACGACTTACAGAAGGCCAGAATTTTGCTTTTTTCACAAAAGGCAATGGATAAACCGCTTTTTCACGTGAATAAGTATAGCTCCAGGTATCAGCCAAAGCAACAGAGGCAGTGTGAGGAGCATTTTTCAAGACATTATTTTTGGAATCATACTTGCCCTGTTCAATTTCACGAATTTCGTTGCGAATGGCAATCATCGCATCACAGAAGCGGTCAAGTTCGGCTTTGCTTTCGCTTTCGGTGGGTTCAACCATTAGCGTACCTGCCACAGGGAAAGAAAGCGTAGGAGCGTGAAAGCCATAATCCATAAGGCGTTTGGCAATATCTTCGGCTTCAACCCCAAAAGCCTTGAAAGGACGACAATCTAAAATCATTTCGTGGGCGGCTCTACCATTTTTTCCCGAATACAGCACCTCGTAATGCCCTTTGAGGCGTTCTTTGATGTAGTTAGCGTTCAAAATCGCCATTTGTGTTGCTCTTGTAAGTCCTTCTGCCCCCATCATAGCAATATAAGCATAAGAAATGGCTAAAATAGAAGCACTACCAAAGGGTGCCGCCGAAACCGCTCCATTGCTACCCTCTTTTTGAGAAATGGTGAAATGCTTTGCCATAAAAGGAGCTAAATGGGCTTTCATACAAATAGGTCCCATACCCGGACCGCCTCCGCCGTGAGGAATGGTAAAGGTTTTGTGCAAATTCAAATGGCAAACATCTGCCCCAATGGCGGCAGGCGAGGTAAGCCCCACTTGGGCATTCATATTCGCTCCGTCCATATACACCTGTCCGCCAAAGCTATGAATTATCTCACAAATTTCTTGGATACTCTCCTCAAAAACGCCGTGGGTAGAAGGGTAAGTTACCATTAGGCAAGAAAGGTTCTCTTTGTGCTGTTCGGCTTTGGCTCTAAGGTCTGCAATATCAATATTTCCGCTCTCGTCTGTTTTTACGACAACTACCTGCATACCTGCCATTACTGCCGAAGCAGGATTAGTGCCGTGAGCCGAAGCAGGAATGAGAGCTACGTTTCTGTGTCCTTCGCCCCTGCTTTCGTGGTAAGCCCGAATCACCATTAGCCCTGCATACTCGCCTTGGGCACCCGAATTGGGTTGCATACTTACAGCATCAAAGCCTGTAATTTCAGCCAGCCAAGCCGAAAGCGTATCAATCATTTCTTGATAGCCCAAAGCCTGCTCCTGCGGTGCAAAAGGGTGAATTTTACCCAATTCTGCCCAAGTTACAGGTATCATTTCGGTAGTTGCGTTGAGCTTCATTGTACAACTACCCAAAGAAATCATTGAATGTACCAAAGAAAGGTCTTTGCTTTCCAATTGCTTCATATACCGAAGCATCTCGTGTTCGGTATGGTAGCTATTGAAAACAGGGTGTCTCAGGTAAGATGTTTTACGGATAAGATTTTCGGGCAGAGCAAGCGTGATATTTTCTACCAAGTTTTTATCCAAAACTATATTTTTGCCTTCGGCACTTGCCAAAATCGCAATGATTTGCTCTACATCAGCCAGTGTCGTGGTTTCGTTCAGAGCTATTCCAATGTGGTTATCGGCAAAATAGCGGAAATTTACTTCTTGTTTTTCAGCTTCTCTGCGGATAGCTTCTTTGTTTTGCACCCTAATTTTGAGCGTATCGAAATGATTTTGATTGATAACTTCCAGACCAGCTTTTTGTAAGGAAAGTTTGAGCAGTTCGGTAAGTCCGAAAGTTCTTTCCGCAATTAGTTTGAGCCCCTTGGGTCCGTGATAAACGGCGTACATTCCTGCCATTACGGCAAGTAAAACCTGAGCCGTACAGATGTTGGAAGTTGCCTTTTCACGGCGAATGTGTTGCTCGCGAGTCTGCAAAGCCATACGATAGGCTTTGTTGCCTTGGGCATCTACGGAAACACCGATAATTCTGCCCGGTATATTTCGCTTGTATTCGTCTTTGGTTGCAAAGAATGCGGCGTGAGGTCCGCCATAGCCCATTGGTACGCCAAAGCGTTGAGAGCTACCTACTACTACATCTGCACCCATTTCGCCGGGCGATTTGAGCAGTGTAAGAGCAAGCAAATCCGTAGCAACGGCTACCATTACATTTTGCTCTTTGGCGGAAGCGATAAAATGCGTGTAGTCATAGA
Organism: Raineya sp.; assembly: GCF_053497555.1. Lineage (NCBI taxonomy): Bacteria > Pseudomonadati > Bacteroidota > Cytophagia > Cytophagales > Raineyaceae > Raineya > Raineya sp. The sequence goes on from NZ_JBRCWE010000079.1 coordinate 2,289, forward strand.
CTTCGCCGTTTTGGTCGGGATATTGCAAAAGCACCGCATACAAATCGGGACGCGTAAGGTCTAAATTCAAGACATCTCCTACCTCAATTCGGATATTGAGGGGGGTGGCTCGGGTATAAAGTACATCAAGGGTTTGAGGAAATACATCTTTGGAAACAAAGAAAGTATTGGCGTTTTTCTTTTCATTTTTGCGTTGAGCCAGTAGCATAGTCATTGCCTCGGCGGCGGCAGTGGCTTCATCGAGCAAAGAAGCATTGGCAATTTCCATTCCTGTAAGGTCTATGACCATTGTTTGGAAATTGATGAGAGCCTCCAAACGACCTTGAGCGATTTCAGCTTGGTAAGGTGTGTAAGCAGTGTACCAAGCAGGATTTTCTAAAATATTTCGTAGTATCACGGTAGGCGTATGGGTATCATAATAGCCCATTCCGATATAAGACTTGAAAATTTTATTTTTTTGAGCTATTTTTTTGAAATGAGCTAAAAATTCAGACTCCGATAGAGCTTGGGGAAGTTGTAAAGGTTTTTTGAGGCGAATAGAGGCAGGAACCGTTTGCTCTACTAGTTCCTCTAATGAATTTACTCCAACGGCTTGAAGCATCGCCACAAAGTCATCACCAAAATAGCCGTGATGGCGATTTTCAAATTTTTCGGTTTGCAGGATATTGATTTTCATTGCTTTGAAAAGAGTTCTTGATGTTTCTTGCAAAAAAATGTTTGGCAAAGATACAAAAAATTTTGGGTTTGATATTTTTCACTTGAAAAAACATCAAAACCCGTAAAATTTTGATAAGAACGAAGTTTTCTACTTTTTTTCAAACCAATGGAATACCATTCTTACGCCTGCACTTACCCAAAGGGGCAAGATTTCGTCCCCAGCAATACCTTTGCCTATGGTAGCATCTATTTGCAAATCATCGCTAAAAAAGTGTCTGAAACCTACCTGAAAAGAAGTCCCTGAACCTGGCACGTAAGGGTCGCCTGAAAACATTTCCCCTACCAAATGAAAGCCGCCATAAGTTTTGATTTGTGTTCCAATGCCCCAAGTATTGAGCCATTGATGCTCTCCTGCAACGTGCAAGTAATTGAAGCCTACGTTCCCGTGAAAAAGAAATTTATCGCCTTCTCCCAAACTCTGCGTAATGGTCAGAAAGCCAAAAGTGCCATAACCGGGTGGTTTGAAAGAACCTTGCCCGTGAGGCAAAAAAGTACCCAATACCAAACCAAAACCGGGCATTTGATTGGGCTTGTACTCTTTGAGTAAAAATTTGGCTTGAATGAGTGGCAAAGCATAAGCAAAACCACGTTCAGGCTCAAAGTCAGCCCCTTTCACCCAACCTGTTGTCAGTTCTAACCAAGGGGTAGGTCCGTAGGCGGCAAGTACCCACCATTGTAAGTTGGCTTTATCCAAACGCCCCCAAGTTTCAATCTGAAACAATTGGTTTCCTACCACACGGGCATCATCTGTGATAAAAGGACGCACTTCAGGTTTTAAGAGGCATTCAGGTTTGGCAAATAAATACGAGAGTGTGCTACTTTTCTGTATGGTATCTTTGGTAGGTTCTGCCCCTGCATACAATATACCCAAACAAAACAAAAGTTGCAAGAAGTTTTTTTGCATAGCTGTTTTGAATTTCTACTCAAGTATAAACTATTCAAAAGAAATTATGAAAAACTCTTTAAAGTTTATTTTTAGCTGTTGGCTCTAAAATTGTAATGTTGGTGAGTAGTTCTTTGCGTTTCTTACGCTGTGCCGACATATACGTCATCAGGGGATAAGAAAATACCGCAAGCAAAATAATGCTCGCCCCCAAATAAAAATTAGCAGACATTTTTTCCTTTTCCCCAAAAATCACAAAAGCCAGCAAAATACCATAGACAGGTTCCAAATTTACCGTCAGATTTACTGCAAAAACCGAAAATTTTTTCATTAGTTTCACGCCCATCGGGTAGGCAAAAACCGTACAAACCAGAGCCAAAATGCCAATCCATAGCCATTCCCAATCCGTAGGATAAAGTTTGAGGCTTTCCAAACCTACCGCCCCCCAAATAAGTGAAAATAGTGTAATGGTCAGAAAAGCACCTATCATTTCGTAAAAAGTAATCGTAAATTGGTCGTAGCGGCGAATAAATTTGGAATTGAAAACACTGAATACTGCCCCTGCCAATGCCGAAAGCATACCTAATACAAAGCCTTCGGCGTAGTCAAATTCAGCACTAAACACCTGAAAAATACCTGCAAAAGTAACAATTCCCAGAAAAATCTGAACGGTTCGGAATTTTCGTTTGTAAAAAAGAGGCTCCAAGAGGCTAGTCCAAAAGGTAGTGGTAGCAAGCCCTACCAAGCATATAGAAACATTAGAAACCCGCGAAGCTCCAAAAAAAAGTAGCCAATGCACAGCAATAATGCCCCCTGTTCCAAGTATTTTCCAAAAATCTCTTGTGGGCAGTTGTATAGGCTTTTTTGCCCACCAAAACCACACTCCAAAAGCCAAGGAAGTAATGAGCGTTCTGTAAAAAACAACCATCAGCGAGCTTAAAGATACCAATCGTTTATCGCCTAAAATAGCCGTAAAGCCCCAGATAAGTACAATCAGGTGCAAAAGAAAATAATCTTTGAGCGTGGGTTTTTGCATAAAAGCTAATTTGAAACTTCCGAGATTTTTTGTTTTGAGATAATTTGCGTTTTCAGTCTAAAAGTCGTTTGCCAATCTTTCAAAAATTCTCCTGTAACAATTCTTTTTAGTTTTTCATCATTGAGTATCATTATTCGGTACATTATCCAACCTAAAAGGACAAAGATTGTATTGGGTAGCCAAACTGCCACCAAAGGGGGCATTGTGCCACTGGTGGCTATGGCTTTGGTGGCTAAAATATAAAAAAGAATATACACAAAAGCCAGCACAAAACCCGATGCAATTTGAGCTCCCACACCTCTACGATTTTTTCGTGAAGCCATTAACACCCCAAAAAAAGTGAGTATTATCACGGCAAAAGGATAAGTATAGCGGGCATATTTTTCCGTTATGTACAAATCTACTCCTTCCGAACCACGCTGACGAAGCAGAGCAATGTATGCGTCCAATTCATCAAAAGTTAACTTTTCCTGAAATAAATGCTTATCTGCAAAGTCTTCGGGATTGATATTCAGGGTAGTATCCACAGGGGTATTATGAAAAACGAGCTCTTCCTCTTCTCCATTAAATTTACGCAAAACGTATCTATCCAAACGCCACTTACGTTTGGTGGTATCCCAAGCAATGGTAGGGGCTTCTAATTTTTCTAAAAGTTTATTCCCCTGAATTTTCTCCAAAGTAAAACGGTATCCCACTTGCGAATAACTTTGATAGTCTTGCATATACGCATATACGTTAGGGGCTATGCCTATGTGTAAGTTGCGATAGGCTTTGATGTCTTTTCCTTTGATATGTTCTATATCAAAATTCACTCGCACCTTGTTGGCATTGGGAATAATCCAACCTGTAAGAACAAAAGTAATCGCCGCAAAAATGGTAGAAGCCAGCAAAAAAGGTCTGAAAAATCGCCAAAAAGTAACACCTGCACTCAAAATGGCAACTACTTCGGTACGAGAAGCCATTTGAGCCGTAACAAATACCGCCGCAATGAAAATCAGCAGGGGGCTAACCAAATTGATGAGGTAAGGAATATAATTGAAATAAAACTGCGTGATGATTTCCACCCAAGTAGGCTTCATTTTGCGGAAATACTCAATTTTTTCCACAATATCAATGATAAGCACTACCATTACAAAAATCAGAATAACAAAAAAGAAAGTTTTTACAAACTTTCTGAACACATACCAATCCAGAATTTTCATAGCCAACAAGGAAGGTCAGGAAATTGCAAGCAAAAATTTTGCCGTTTTTTGTTTGTTGCTACAAAGAAAAGAAATTGCTTCAATCTTGGGAAAAGATTTGAAAAGAATATTTTTGCCTAAAAGCCTACTAATCTACTCTTGGCTGATAGCGTTCTTCTTGCCTTTGGGAACGCTGTTGGGTAGTTTCCTGCTTTTTAGCCTTTTGAGGCTCTTTTTGGGGGGCTGTGGCTGTCCGATTTTCTACAAGTTTCATAGTGATCATTTTTAGAGTTGATGTTCCTTGATTTGTCTTGAAAGTTCTTGTACTAACTCCACTTGTCTTTTCAGCTCTTTGCGAAGCAAAGCCACTACCAAATTTTCTTGCGGATTTGCCTCTAACCAACGTATCGCAAAATCTTTGCCAAAGTTTTGTTTATGCTTCTGAATAATACTTTCAAAGGCATTTTGCAGTTTATTTTCCCTACAAGTTTGGAATTTTTCCATAGAAAAAGGTTTTGTTTTACTTTAGCAAAGTAATTGTTCTACTCCGTAAATTTTTTGTGGAGCAAAAAAGTTTTTGAAAAAAACTCTTGTAAAAAACCAAGAAAAATTTTGGTTTTTTTGAGGCTTTTTGTAGTTTGGCATAGCAAAAAATACTAAAACTTACCAAACTATGTCCATCAAAGTACGCCGCGAAGATGCTCTTGATTATCACGCCAAAGGCAAACCAGGGAAAATAGAAGTAGTACCTACCAAATCGCTCATTTCACAAATTGATTTAGCTTTGGCTTACTCGCCCGGTGTGGCAGAGCCTTGCAAAGAAATCGCCCAGAAAGTAGAAGAAGTGTATAAATACACCGCCAAAGGCAATTTGGTAGCTGTTATTTCCAATGGTACGGCTGTTTTGGGTTTAGGCGATATTGGTGCAGAAGCCTCCAAACCTGTAATGGAAGGGAAAGGAGTGCTTTTTAAGAAATTTGCAGGAATTGATGTGTTTGATATTGAAATCAATGAAAAAGACCCCAAAAAGTTCATTGAAATTGTCAAATCACTTGAACCCACTTTTGGAGGTATCAATTTGGAAGATATCAAAGCCCCCGAATGTTTTGAAATAGAAACTCGCCTGCGAGAAGAAATGAACATTCCTATAATGCACGATGACCAGCACGGAACGGCTATCGTTACTGCGGCGGCATTGCTGGGTGCCGTAGAACTTGTAGGTAAGAAACTTTCGGAAATAAAAGTGGTTGTCAATGGAGCAGGTGCTTCGGCTATTTCTTGTACCAAATTGTATGTGGCTATTGGTGTAAAAAAAGAAAATATCGTAATGCTGGATAGCAAAGGAGTTATCCGTAAAGGCAGAGAAGGTTTAGATGCCACCAAAGCCGAATTTGCTACTGATAGAGACCTTAATACTTTGGAAGAGGCTATGAAAGGAGCAGATATGTTTTTAGGACTTTCCAAAGGCAATGTAGTAACTCCCGAAATGCTTCTTTCTATGGCAGAAAAGCCCATAGTTTTTGCCTGTGCCAACCCCGACCCCGAAATTGCTTACGATTTGGCTATCAAAACCCGCCCTGATGTAATTATGGCAACGGGACGCTCCGACCACCCCAACCAAGTCAATAATGTACTTGGATTTCCGTATATTTTCAGAGGTGCTTTGGACGTAAGAGCTACCAAAATAAACGAGGAAATGAAACTCGCCGCCGTTTATGCCATTGCCGAACTTGCCAAACAGCCTGTTCCTGAAATGGTTAAAAAAGCCTACAACAAAAACGATTTGAAATTCGGTAAAGACTACATCTTGCCCAAACCCATAGACCCTCGTCTTATTACTACCATTGCTCCTGCGGTTGCCAAAGCCGCTATGGAGTCGGGAGTAGCTCGCCAACCCATTACCGATTGGGAAGTCTACAAACAACAACTCTCCGAAAAACTTGGCATTGACCAAAAACTGATGAATGGCATCATTCAAAAAGCCAAGATGTATCCCAAAAGGGTAGTTTTTGCCGAAGGCGACCACCATAAAATTCTCAAAGCTGCCCGCATTGTAGCCGATGAAGGCATCGCTATTCCTATTTTGCTCGGCAATCAAAAAGAAATTGAAGAAGTTGCAGAAAAACATTCTATTGACCTCAATGGCTTCACTATCATAGACCCCCAAGAACACGAAGATAGAATTTTGGATTTTGCAGAAATAATGTACAACAAACGCCAACGCAAAGGTATGACCCGCTACGAGGCTCAAAAACTGATGCGTGAGCGACACTACTTCGGCTCTATGCTCGTAGAACTTGGTGAAGCTGATGCTTTCATTTCGGGTATGAGCCGAGATTTTGTAAAAGCGGTTCGCCCTGCTTTGCGTGTAATTGGAGGCAGAGCCAATGAACTGGTAGCGGGAATGGGCATTGTTATTAACAAAGGTAGAACCCTATTTTTTGCAGATATTGCTGTAAATGAACGCCCTTCGGTAGAAGAACTTGTGGAAATTGTTGGGCTGGTAAAGCGAGGGGTAGAGTTTTTCGGTTTTGAGCCTCATATTGCTTTGGGTTCCTATTCCAATTTTGGAGCGGCACAGGGAGAAATCCCCAGCAAAATGCAGGAGGTGCTTGCCATTTGTAAAAAACGCTACCCCGATTTAATCATAGATGGTGAAATTCAGCCTCATATCGCCCTAAACCCCGATTTTCTCAAAGAAGTATATCCGTTCAGTATTTTGGCAGAAAAAGAGTGCAATACCATTGTGTTTCCGGGAATTTCATCAGGTAATATCTCTTTTAGCCTTTTGCAGGAAGTAGGCAATTGCGATACGATTGGACCTATATTATTGGGTATGAACAAACCTGTTCATATCTTGCAACTGGGTAGCTCGGTAAGCGAAATTGTAAATGTAATTGCCATTGCCGTTGTAGATGCCCAACAACACGGATAAAATTGTGTTTTTTCTTACTTTGTCAAAAAAAATCCAAGAAAAAAGACTATTTTTGCTGAAAATGTGTTATTAAACAAACGCTTTATTCAATTGTATGGAAACCAAAGTCATCAACAAAGCGGTAAATCTTACCCAAACCACTGCCGTAGATTTCAAGGAGGTAGAAGATATGCTTAAAAATGGGTGGCAAATCAAAGAAACCCATTCCAACGTAGAACTTGTAGCTGATAAGCATATTCTCTACATTACCTTCACTTTTGTAAAATCTTAAACAAAAGTGGTAAGATAACTCAACTTGCCTAAGTAAGCTAAATAAAAAACTTACTTAGGTATTTTTTTGCTTTCTTGCAAAAAAAAACTACTTTTAATCTCGCAAAAGTTTTCACCTTTCAAGGCAATGCTTTATCGGATAGCTCTAATACTCTTTTTGTGGAACAGCCTCACGTATGCTCAAAAGCCTGCTATCCCCAAAATCGTTGATTCTACTTGGAATGTAATACAAAAAAATATTTTCACCAAAGATATAGCCTATCAACTCAACGATTTTTTGGTGGATAACTCTGACCCAAGTATTAGTAAAGAAATTGCCATAGCAATCAGCTCACGATTAGAAGAACAAGCCCAATCAGACACCAATTCCATAAAATATTACATTTCTTACCTAAACTACTTGGCGTATTGGTATCTGAAAAACGATAGCAATCTGCTCATTGCAGAAAAATATTTGGATAAAGTTTTCCAAGTTACTGCCAAACACAACAAAACCTGCCAATATTATACCTTATTAGGTATCTTGCCCGATATACTTTCAGGGAGAAAGCAAGATTTTGATATTATTGAAACTTTGCTCAAGTTTTCCCTCAAAAAAGTAGAAAAATACAACTGCTATCCGGCTTTGGTATTTTTTGAAACTAATTTAGCCATATACACCGGACAGCGAAAAGGGGATTTTAAGCAAAGTCTTAAACATTTTTTAAGAGCTAACCAACTCGTAGAAGCTCACCCTAATCAGGTATCTATTGGGCAAATTATTGAGCTCTACGATATTTTGGGAAGTATTTTTTATAGAAGTTCCAATTACGAAAAAGCTATCTTGTATTGGGGAAAATTAGAAAAAATCCTTGCAGAAAAATTTGCTAAAAACGAACAATACCATTACCCATACGCCCGAATTCTGAACAATATCGGACTGATGTATTTTCGTCAGGAAAAATATGACGAGGCTATGCCTTATTACCTGAAAGCTATTGAAGTTGCCAAAAAAGAAAAGTTAGATTTTTGGGTGAGCTTGCCCAAAGGGAATATCGGAGATATACTCCTAAAAAAAGGCTATGTAGATAGCTCCTACACGTACTTTCAAGAATACCTGAACAATGCCTACAAACACCAAGATTGGAGCATAGTAGTAGCAGGACATAACAAAATAGCAAACTATTATCTGAAAAAAGGCAACCTTCGCAAAGCCCAAGAAAATGCTTTCAAGGCAGATAGTATTCTCAATGCACGAAACAAAGATATTTTCATTCTCAACCCTATTCTCATCAACATTTCTCGCAGAAATATTTTGCAAACTCAAGCAGAACTTTTTGAGAAAACAGGAAAATATGCCGAAGCTCTTAAAATGCAAAAAGAATTCATACACCTTTCCGACTCAATCAATAAAGTAACAAATACCCAACAAGTAGCAATGCTCAATGCCGAATTTGAAGTGCAAAAAGAAGAGCTAGAAAACGACAAACTCAAAAAAGAAATCAAACAGAGAGAGTTGTTTTTGGTTATTTCTGCTATCATTTCCCTTATCAGTGTTGTTTTAGGGATTGTTACCCTTCTGAGCAGGCTCAAAATTCAGAAACAAACTGCCTTGCTACAAGAAAAAAATGAAGAAATTTTAGCTATCAATGAAGCCCTGGCTATCAAAAACCAAGACGTAATGGATAGTATTTTGTATGCAGAGCGTATTCAGAAAACTTTTTTGCCTTATGAAAATCGCTTAAAAAAGGCTTTGCAAAACTATTTCATTCTTTACAAGCCCAAAGATATAGTCAGTGGAGATTTTTATTATGTTACCCAGCAAAATCAAGCTACTATTATTGTTTTAGGCGACTGCACAGGACACGGCGTTCCCGGTGCCCTAATGAGCATTATGGCTGTTACGCTTTTAGACCAAATCATTTTTGACAAGCATATTCACGAACCTGCCCAAATTCTACAAGAGCTTGATAAAAGTGTTATCAAATTCTTGCATCAGCAAGAAACCCACAACCACGATGGAATGGATATTTCCATTTGCGTTTGGTATCCCGCTACTCGCAAACTTGTTATCGGAGGAGCTAAAACTTTCATTCTGATAAGCTCGCAGGAAAATTTGGAAGAAATCCGAACTGACCGCTACAACATTGGAGGTTACAATACACACATTGAAAAAATCTTTACACAGCAAGAAAGAATTTTAGCTCCTTCTACCCTCGTTTATCTGTTTTCCGATGGCTATATTGACCAATTTAATTCAGAACATCGAAAAATTGGTAAAAGACGCTTCATTGAACTCATTGCCGAAAATATGCACAAGCCCCTCCAAGAACAGCAAAAAATTCTTTCGGATTTTGTAGAAACTTGGAGAGGCGGCGAGGAACAAATTGATGATATTGCCGTAATGGGTGTTTTACTTTGAAAAAACCGCTTCTCTTTCTGCAAAGCACTGATTGAGCAAACTGATTGCCTTGCGAAAATACTGCCTTTCTACTACCACCTGAATATTCACTTGACGTAAAGCACAACCCACACTCAGAATATTGATAGCATTTTCGGCAAGCACTTGGGCTGTACGAGCCAAAATGCCCGGCTGGTGAATATTAGTACCTACCAAGCACACCAAAGCCGCTTCTTGTATAGTTACAGCTTCGTATTTGTTCTGCAAAGCCTCTAATAGCTCCTTTTTGGCATCTTTTTCCCAAATTACCATTGAAATACTATTGGCACTCGTAGTCTTGAAAATATAACTTACGCTATGCTTTTCAAGCTCTTGCATTATACGCAAATCGTAGCCTACCGAGCCTACCATTAGCGGGTCGTGAATATCTAAAATCATTACTTTATCCGAGCCTGTAATAATTTCCACACGACTTTCAGGACATACATAGTTTTTAGTAATCAGCGTACCTTCGTGAGTAGGCTCAAAGGTGTTTTTGATACGCAAATTGATGCCATTTATTTCCAAAGGTTTTGAGGCTTTGGGGTGAATAGCCTCCATTCCTACATCAGCGAGTTGGTCAGCTACATCATAGTTGGTCATTCCTACGGGGCGGCAGTTTTCAACGCCTACAATATTGGGGTCGGCAGAAGAAAGATGATATTCTTTGTGGATAATGGCTTCATCGGCTTTTACAAGCACTGCTACTTTGCTAAAAGTAACTTCGGAATAACCTCTGTCAAATTCTCTCATAATACCTTCTATACCCTTGGCATAGCCCGTAACAATGCAAATGGTCTGATTAAAATCTATGCCTGCCAGGTATTTTCTAATACGCTCATCAATCGTTAGCGGCTCGGAATCGTGAAAGCCGCTCAAATCTATAAGTGTAGCTTTATAGCCTTTGTTTTGTAAAATATTGACAGCATTAAAAGCTGAATGGCTCTCTCCGATAGAAGCTAATATTTCTCTTGCCGCCTGATAAATGTTTTCTTGCGGCAAATAGCCCGAAGCCAAAACATCTGCCAAACTCTCCAAATACTTTTGAGCATCACTGATACGCTTCTGAATAAAATCATTGGCTACTGCTACCTCTAATCCTAAATGTTGGTAGGTAGCATTCATTTCTTGCAGTTTCAAACTCAGTTCCTCTAATTTTTGAGCATAATTCTGCTTTTTTACAAAAAAATGATAGATACCTGCCTCTTTGGTTTTCTTATCTTCCAGCAGCCAATTGGTTACCCCCGAATATGCCGAAACTACATAAATTCGGTTGTAGATACGATTGGGATTAAAAAGAATGATGTTTTGCAAAACTTCGCCAAAAGCGGACATAGACGTTCCGCCGATTTTTTCCACAGTAAGCATAAATTTTTTAATTTAGGTTGAAGGAATTGCCGTAAAAATAAAGATTTTTCGTCCTATTTATGTTCAAAATTTGGCTCTTTTTGGTTTTTTGCTTCCATTCTAAAAATTACAATTTTTCAGCAAAACGTTACAAGCTACCTTTTCATTGTCTAATCTTCTCAAAAAGTGATACTTTGATTTTCAAAACTCATTTCAAATACCCAAAAAAGCCACTTTTTTTTTCAAAGTAACCTTTTAAGACATAGAATTTGACTTCAAAAATGAAAGTGAGTTGCAAGGCTTTTTCAGAAAAACTTTATTTATCAAAGTTAATTTTATCGGCTTAAAAAGCAAAATTTTTCAAAAAAAAGTGCCTCAATTTTGCATACTAAAACTTTTAA
>NZ_JBRCWE010000080.1:0-6020 GCF_053497555.1 Raineya sp.
TCAATTCCACAATGGTACGATTAAAAGGCGTTATTTTCGTTGTAAAGGTATGCGAAAGAAATGAAATTTCCAAATTTTTTTTGAAAAATTTTTACAAAAAAGTCGTCGATCTCCAATCATAGGATTTTCCCTGGAGATCGACGACTCGCTGAAAATCAGGATATTAAGCCATTTTTAGGGCTAAAATTAGCTATACTAAATAAGCACAGTATACTTCTGAACAGTGTTCGACGACTTGCAAATAATTAAGCATCTCATTATCAGTGATTTATTAATTTTTCATATTTTCTAAACCTACAATGTCTAAAAATTCGTTCAACCCTGATGTGTTCCCCTTCTCGTGTCTCTTGGGCTACTCTTTGCGTAGTGCCATACAAAGGTATTAGCCCTTTTTTCCAACACCATTGCACCACCAAAACTACTGCCCCATAATCGCCCTGTACTAAAACATAATCGTTTGGCGTAGCATTTTTCTGCAAAAAATCAAAAATAACCTCCAGACTTTCCCTAATTTGGATAACTTCGGGATTAACATTGCTCCAAATAGTTTGTAAATTATCAGGCAAATACCATATTTCCCTGATGCCCCAATCTTTTCGTAGCTCTGTTTCTTGTTGCTCGGTGAGCTTGTGCGAAAAAAGCAAAAATATTTTAGCCATTTGCTAAATTATTTAGCCAACCTTCAAAAGACTTCGTATTTTCTATATTAACTTGCTCTTTGGTAAGCAGTGTAATTCGGTGAAATTTGAGCCTATCTTTGAGTATATTTTTGGGGTTATCATCGGTAGGCAAACTCCCCAACGTATAAATAAAAGCCTGCGAAAATAAGCCAAATTCTTTCTGCAAAGCATCTAATTTGTAAATAAACTCATTGAGTTTATTTTCTTTGTTTATTTTATGCGAGGTTTTACACTCCACAATGTACAGCTCATTTTTCAAAATAAACATTACATCAAAATCGTTTTCAGTTTTTTCAATGCCTTTTTTTTGCAGATATAATCCTATGGCAATTGTGTTTTCGTTTAATTGTAGTTTTTCTTTGATTCGGTAGTAAGTCCATTCTTCCAACCATTTTCCTGTAAGGTATTCGGCATCTTTGCGAGAAATTTGACCCCGATGCTGCAAGTCAATGGCTTGTAACAACTCAGATAGGTTTTCAAAATCAGTTACGTTTATTTCTTTTATTTTTTTGTCCTCTTGAATTTTATCTCTTAATTTTTGCAAGCAGTCTATATTAGCCTGTTTGGCTTGTATAAATTCCTGATACATTGCCTTGGCTAATTCAAAGGTTTTCATAGGTACTTTCTGACTGCTCTCTTTGACTTTGATGCCATAACTTGTCAGATATTCATACAGCGTAATTTTTTGTTGTAAGGTTTCTTTGTGGCTATTTTGCGTGAGGTTCAGAAATTCATTTTTTCTGCCTGTGAGGTAGTAAATAGTGGCATTGGTTTTCTCTCTGAAAAAGTCATATACGGCAATGCTCATCAATTTCGTACCTCCTGTAATATTGACAAGATAGCTATTTTCGCTTTGATAGCGATCTTTTAACTTTTCGGTGATATTTTGCAAGCTAAATTCATTAACAAGAATCTTCTGAACGTTTTCTTTCGGAAGTTGGAGAGTTTCGCATATCCATTCTGAACAGCCCTTGTTTTCCATACTTTCGGTAGTAATGAACCAATACGTACCGATTTTTTCGGAAAATTCTTTGATAAATTGAACGTTCTGGATAGTTTGGTCGCTGATAATCAGAACAGCTACGTTTTTCATAAAATTTAGGTTTTATTTAGTAGTTTTTTTCAACTCTTGCCGTTTTCTTGCCTTAAAGTTACTTTAACTTCTTAAAAATTACGTCCAAAATTTGATTTTTCTTTTCGTTGTATTCTATGGTAACAATTACAATTTTACCTTCCTCTAACGGACTGCTGTAACCTTTGAGGTCAAAAATAGGTTCATTATTAGGGGCAATCATCAGTTTTACTTTGTTGGGCTTGCCCGAATGCACCACTACGGCATTGAGCATAGAGCCTTTTTTGAGTTTTGTGCCTGTATTTAGATATTCGGCACGGATTTCTTGGGGAGCAGAAGTGTTTTCAGTGGGTTTAGGATTTTCTTGGGTTTTAGTTTCTGTTTCTTTGGAATCTACGCGAATAGGCTTAACTTCTTGAGGAATGGGTTTTATATCTACCTGCACCCAGCCCCAAGGCTCCAGCGTATCTACCGAAATAACTTTGGTAAGTGGGAATAAATTTGCGTTTTTTACGTTTCGGTGAGCAGGTCTGAAAATTTCCAAAAACTCTCTGAACTTATTTTTATCTTGATGATACACCGCCAGCCCCACAGAATTGAAAAAATACCCTTTACCCGAGCCAATTTTGAAGCAAATTTTGCCATTTTGCAAGTTTTCTTGTATTGCTTGATAAAAACCTGAAAGTGTTTCGGTAGTTTTGTTAGATTTTTGAGTTTGTTCGAGGAGTTCTATATCTCTGTGGTTGGCATCTTGGCTGAACCGGGCTAATGCTTGAAAAAGTTTTTCGGTTGTAAGGCTTTCGGAACGAAATTCGGCTGTGAAAGTATTTTCTTTATCAATGGCTTCTATGTATTGTGGTGTGCCTTTGGGGTTAGGGTTTTGGATATGAAATCGGACAATTTTGTGAATACAAATGCTTTCGGGATTTAGTAGCGAGCTATCGGCAAAGGCAAGTTCAAATTCTTGTATCTTATTTTGCAGAATTTTTTCAAAATTACTTCTTTGTGCTCTCATATTTTCTAAAAATTCTGCTAATTTACTTTTGCCATTACTTGTATTTTTAAGCCAATCGTAAAGCAAGGCAGTTTTACAAGCACCTTTGAGCGAACTGCCAGGCACATAAGGCTCAAAACGAGGACTTTTGATAATTTCGCCGATGTAAATCTTTCCTGTTACGGAACTTGTTTTGGGGTACTTGCGAAGTGTGAGTTCTTGCAAAGTGGCTTTCAGTGTTCCTGTGAGGTAGTTTTTGAGTTCAAAACGGCTTCGGTTGTTATCCATTCCCGTAGCTACGCCTGCTACGTAGCTATCCAGCAGTGCCTCCATATTAGGTTTGCTTTGCAAGATTTGCTTGAGTTTTTCTTTGTCTATGAAATACACCGAGTCGTTTTCAAATACAAAATCGCTATAAGGTGAGAATTTCTCTCCCGTTGTTACCGAAATAGGCGTGAGCGTTTTGAAGTGTAAGGTATGCTTTGCCATAGGCTTTTGTTTCTAAAAGTTTGCTTTGAAATAAAACTTTTCAGGCAAAGAAATGGTGAAATTTATTCCATAACGCAATTTTTTTTCGCCGATACTTTCTATTTTGCCTTGCAGTTCTTGCGTTTGGATAGCTCCTTCGGTGATTGCCTGTAAAACTTTCAAGCGGTAATTTTCTGACAAAAACTGCCCCCCTCGCATTTTTAGCTGATAGAGCAATAAGTTATTTCTTTCGTTTTCTTGTGGGAAAGTAAGCGAAACAGACATTTTTTGCGTGCTTTCTTGCATCAAAAAAGAAGTATCAAGATTTTCAGTAGCAATGCTTTGGATTTTGCCTGCTCCTGTGCTACGCTCTCCGCCGATACCTGCCATTGCTACATTTTGCCAAGTTTTTTCGTAAATTTCTTTGTCTTCGCCTGTAAGCTGATTTTTCTCTAAAAAATACCAATGTACCTGCCAATGCTTGTTTCCAAGCAAAAATAAATCGGTTTGGTTATACAAATTGCCTTTTTCTTCGGTGGTGTGCAGTCGCACTTTGAGCGTATCGTCTTTTTTGTAAATTTGCAGGTCTTCGGCTTCTTTTGGACTGATTTCCTCGCTAAGTATCACGAAACTGCCATTGATAATCTTGCAAAGGTTTTCATCAAACCATTGCGGGGGTAAAAGTCCTTTTTGCCAAACTTTCCACGAGAGAAATTGTATTTTTTTGAGCTGTTTGTGCAGGCTTTCGCCTTTTTCGTTTTTTACTTCGTGAAGATTAAGGCTCAAAGGTTTGGGCAGAAAGAAAATTTTTTCATTTCTTTGCGTATTTTCAAGGCAATAAAAAGCCGAAGAGATTTGAATTTGTTTGTTTTGAAAAAACGCTACAAAAGGCTCTACTTTTTCAGGATAAAGCAAAGCGAGCTGATACACAAAAGCCCCAAACAGAATATCTGCGTGAAGGTAGGTTGCTGTATCGGTGAGGGTGGTGCTTCTTGTTTCGGTAACTTCGCCCAAATGAAACCGAGCGTTGGGCTTACATCGTAAAACTTTAATTTGCATTATTGCGTAATGTTTTGAATAATTTTTTCGCTTTCCTCATCAAATTTCATTTCTACTTTGCCATAGCCACGTGTGCCACTGCCTCCGAGATAGTCTTCGTTGAGCAGTTTTATACCTTCTTTTAGTTTTTCAAGAATTTCTTTGGCTTCTGCATTGTCATATTTATCCAAAACAATTTCAAAATGAAAAATCGCCCCCGCAGGCACGCGTTCTATGGTACGAGGGTGTTTTGCTTTGCCCGTAGTACGTTCAATGGTATTTTCGGTTTTGATTTCTGTAAAATCGGTTTCTAATTTTACCTGTCCTTTGGGAAAATCTTTGGCAAAGGCTTGCTCATCAAAATAGGCATCTCTGAAAATTAGTCGGGTGATTTCTTGCTTCTTGTTTTGTTCTTTCACTTCTATTCCTCCAAACATTTTTCGCAAGATGTTGCTATCGTTTCTTATATCCATAGAGCCTTCTGTTTTGGCTAAAAGGCTTCTGATTTTGCCTTTGAGCGAGCTACCCGGAATATACGGCACACCTTTGGGCGTTTTGATAACAGGCAAATCCAAGCCCCCAATATCCATAGAAGTTTTTGCACCGCCAATATGCAAACCTGTATGTGTGGTAATTGTACCTTTGAGAGTGATTTTTTCTTGCAGTTTCATTGTTTGCATAATTTTTATTTGTTACTTCCGTGATAAAATTTATGATACGCAACTACTGATTCCATAAAACTCTTGAAGTTTTCCACTTGGTTCTCTTTTTCCACTTGGTTCTCTTTTACTTCTCTGATAAGGCTATCTATAAAAGCTACGAAAGCCTTGCCTTTTTCGTTTTTTTCCAATCTGCCTGCAATGTAAGCCAAATTAGGACGCAAGAGTTTCAAATCCATTAGGCTACTTGCTTTTTTGATTTCTTGATAGATGTTGCGAAGTTGGTGGGTAGTTACATCTTTTCCATACTCTTTTACAAACTCTTCGGTTTTTTGGAAAAGTTCATCAATTTTTGAGCTTTTCTCAAATTGAAATATTTCAGTTTTGAGCGTTCCGAAAAATTTGGACGCTTCATCAGCAAGTTCGGCAAAGGTTTTATCTTTTTTACCTTGTTCTTGCCCTTTGTTTTGATTTGGATTTTTGCTTCCGTACATAATTTTTTATGTTTAGCTTTCCTTATTTGCCGATTTTGTGAGCAGTTCAGCCCAACGAGCCGCTACTACATACAAAGCGGGGTTAGGAGCGTTGGGCTTTTTTAGGAAATGTGTTAAAAGAGCATTTTTGTAGTTTTCAAACAATTGTTCTAAATAAGAGTGAGCAGGTGCATTTTTGTCAATGTTTCGTAAATAATACTTTAAGCGATGCACGCGTGGGAAATTGATTTTACCTGCTTTTTGCTCTTGGAGGCTGGTAAAACCTAATTCTGAGGACTGCAAGCGGTGGAGTATGTTACGGGGTAGCTCATCAGCTTCTACAAACCTTTTCAGTTCATAAGCGATTTTACAGGCTTGCTCAAATTCATTCCATCGGAGTACTTCACCAAAGATGCAAATACCATTTTTGCCGTTGTTTTTGGCAGTTTTGAGGGCATTTTCAGCCTCTTCCGCCATACGTACCATAGGAAATTTGGGCGAAACTATCACCACTCCCGCCGAAAGGGTATTATCAAACTTTTTTTCTTTTTTGTACTTTTCAAAGTTATCTTGAATAATATGGGCGGCATTGAGTATTTTATCCCAAGCACCCACTAAAAAGCAATCATCGCCTCC
>NZ_JBRCWE010000081.1:0-18016 GCF_053497555.1 Raineya sp.
TCAATTCCACAATGGTACGATTAAAGTGCGTTGAATCTGTTTCAAAAATATGCAAATCAAACTAAATATCCAAATTTTTTTTAAAATTTTTTTAGAAAAAAGTCGTCAATCTCCAATTATAAGATTTTCTCGGGAGATTGACGACATACTGATAATCAATTAGTTAAGGTAAGTTTTAGTTAAATTTTAGATATACCAAATTAGCAAGGTATACTTTTAGAAGGACATTGACGACTTGATGAGAAAAAACGCTTGATAATCAGATGTTATCGCCTTAATACACGCCTTGTCCGAGCATAGCTTCCGCAACTTTTACAAAACCCGCAATATTAGCCCCATCAACGTAATTGATAAAACCTGATTTGTCTTTGCCATACAACACACATTTTTCGTGGATACTTTTCATAATGCTATGCAGTTTGTTATCCACTTCGTTTCTCTGCCAATAAAGCCTCTGCGAACTCTGTGTCATTTCCAAACCTGAAGTCGCTACGCCTCCTGCGTTAGAAGCCTTTCCTGGTGCAAATAAAATTTTTGCCTGTAAAAATAGCTTCACTGCCTCCAAAGTAGTAGGCATATTTGCCCCTTCTGCTACACACTTTACGCCATTTTTTACAAGGTTTCGGGCATCGTTTTCGTCAATTTCATTTTGCGTAGCACAAGGCAAAGCAATATCCACAGGGATATTCCAAGGACGTTGTTGGGGCAAATATTTCAAGCCCAATTTTTCTGCATAGTCCGAAACTCTTCCTTTCTGCGAGTTTTTAATTTCTTTCAAAAGCAGTAATTTTTCAGTGTTAAAACCTGCTTCATCAAGCACGGTGCCGTTAGAGTCGGAACAGGTGATTACTTTACCACCAAGTTCCATTACTTTTTCAATAGCATATTGAGCCACATTTCCCGAACCCGAGACGGCTACTTTGAGCCCCTCTAAACTCATATTTTTCGTAGCTAATTGTTCTTGTACAAAATAGACCAATCCGTATCCCGTAGCTTCGGGACGAATCAGACTGCCGCCATAAGCAACACCCTTGCCCGTAAATACACAAGCACTATGATTAGAAAGTTTTTTCATCATACCCGCCATAAAACCAACTTCTTGCTCGCCCACGCCAATATCGCCTGCGGGAACATCAGTATCCGGACCCAAATGGCGATACAATTCGGTCATTAGGGCTTGGCAAAAACGCATAATTTCGCCTTTACTTTTGCCTTTGGGGTCAAAATCTGAACCGCCTTTTC
Organism: Raineya sp.; assembly: GCF_053497555.1. Taxonomy (NCBI): domain Bacteria; kingdom Pseudomonadati; phylum Bacteroidota; class Cytophagia; order Cytophagales; family Raineyaceae; genus Raineya; species Raineya sp. Next base: position 1,243 of record NZ_JBRCWE010000081.1, read on the forward strand.
CGCCACCCATAGGTAAAGTAGTCAGGGCATTTTTGAAGGTTTGCTCAAAAGCCAAAAATTTAAGAATAGAAAGATTCACCGAAGGGTGGAAACGCATACCGCCTTTGTAAGGACCAATCGCCGAATTGTGTTGCACACGAAAAGCCCGATTTACCTGCACATTACTTTTATCATCTACCCACGTAACCCGAAATTGAATTACTCTTTCGGGTTCTACCAACCGCTCTAAAATGGCATCTTCGGCATAGCGGGGGTTTTGTTCAATAAATTGCCACAAGCTACCCATTACCTCTTCAACAGCCTGCAAAAATTCAGGTTCATTCGGATTACGTAACCTTACGTATTCCAAAAAATTTTCTAAACTTTTGAATTTCATTGATTTTTTGTTTTAATATTTGACATAATTCGGTTTGAAACTTGGCAAAGTTATAGGTTTTTATGAGAAAAGTACAATTTTTTTGAAAACAAAATTTTTAGGCAAGGACTAAAATTGTTTTCTGATAACAATGATAAACGTAAGGAGAGAGGCAATGACTACAATCCAGGCACCCGTAGGTGTTTTGGGTAAAAAGTACGAAAGGATAGTACCTGAAAGCACTACTAAAATATTAAAAAATACGCTCCAAAGAAACACTTTATTCAAGTGTTTTTTTTCCAAAATTAGGGCTATCGTTGCAGGGGTAATGAGCAGAGCCGACATCATCACCACACCTACGGCTTGTAAGCCTGTAACAATCGTTAGAATACTCATAAAAGTAACCACTGCGGAAGCTATTTGCGGCTTAAGCCCTATGCTTTGGGCAAAGGATTTATCAAAAGTTGTAAAAAACAACCATTTTCTAAAAATAAAGTTGATTAAAACAACTATTAAAAGTACGCTTAAAGCAAAGAAAATATCTTGGGGTAGGATAGAAGCCATTTTTCCAAAGATAAATTGTTCCAGCCCTGCTTTGGCAGAATTCTTATTTTCTTGAATTTTGACAAGTAACCAAAGCCCACAAGCAAAGAAAAAAGAGAGCATCAGAGCAAGTAGGGTATCTTTTTTGAGCCTTGTGTATTTGGTAAGCAAATCAATGGAAAACAGAGAGAACAAAGCCGTAAGAAAAGCTCCAACAAGCAAAAGCCATAGGTTTTTTTGCTGAAAAACAAGAAAAGCTATTGCAATGCCCGGCAGTACACTATGCGAAACGACATCGCTACGCAAAGATTCCTTGCGTAGTACAAGCCAAACACCTACAATACTACTTGAAAGAGCTATCAGGCTTGCTCCTACCAGAACGTAACCCAGATTTGTCATTTTGAATATCAAGGTTATTCAATACTTGATACAGCACTAGTTGTAAAATCAAGTGATTGAAAAACAATTTGTTATGAAATTTGATTGTTTTTTACAATAACTTGTTTTTTGACCTCACCCCCAGCCCCTCTCCAAAAGGAGAGGGGAGTTATACAACTGAAAATCAAAATTTTAGGTGCAATTATCTCCCCTCCTGAAAAGGAGGGGAATAAGGGGTGGTTTAAGTTGTTAAAAATAAAAACTTGATAATCAGATTTTTAATCTTTTAACTCACGTTAATATAGGTTTGAATCCATAGACTTTGTAGATATTTTCACTACTAAAAACTGCTTCGGTTTCGCCGGCAATAACTTTTTTGCCGTCTTTTAGCATCAAAAGGTAATCAAAATATTCTTTGAAGTCTTCTATTTGATGATGCACCATCATTACAGACTTTCCATTTTTTTGAAGTTCTTTGAGCAAATCAACGATAATATTTTCAGTCGTGGCATCAACGCCTACGAGTGGCTCATCTAAAAGGAACAAATCGGCTTCTTGAGCGAAGGCTCTTGCTAAAAACACTCTTTGTTGCTGTCCGCCCGAAAGTTCTGAAATATGTTTTGAGGCGAAATCTGCCATTTTTACTTTTTCAAGGTAGAGCATTGCTTTTTCTTTATGCTTTTTCTGCACACTACCGAACCAACCTATTTCTTTGTAAAGTCCCATTAGCACTACATCAAGCACGGTAGCGGGGAAATCCCAATCAACGCTGGTGCGTTGGGGGAGATAGGCAATTTTATGACGAACTTGTTTTAATTCTTTGCTCCAAAAAAGTACCTTACCGCTGGCGGGTATGAGTTGCATAATGGCTTTCAAGAACGTAGATTTTCCCGAGCCATTGGCTCCGAGTATTCCTATCATTGCATTTTCGGGCAATGTACAAGAAAGGTCTTTGATGACTTGGTGCTTTCCGTAGCTTACATTAAGATTTTCTACTTCTAATAACAAGCTCTTGTTTAACATAATATTTATTACAAAATTACTTCAAAGCCTCTACAATTTTCAGAATGTTGCTTTTGTACATTCCGATATAAGTTCCTTCGGGGGTTCCGATACTTCCCATAGCATCAGAATATAACCCTTCTACGATTTTTATTTTCATACCTTTGTTTTCCAAACCCTTTACTACGGCTTGTAAGCCTTTGGGTGGGAGAGAGGTTTCTACAAAGACAGCCTTAATTTTTCTATCATAAATAAAATCTACTAAGTCTTGAATGTCTTTTAATCCGTATTCGGCAGTAGTAGAGACGCCCTGCAAAGCCTTGACGGGAAAATTCCAACTTTTTTCAAAATACCGAAAAGCATCGTGAGAGCTTATGAGTACCCTTTGCCCTGTGGGAATTTTCTCTATTTCCGATTTAATAAATTTCTGTAAATTATTTAGTTGATTTACATAACTAAATTCTTTTTTTAAGATTTTGATTTTATAGTTTGAATATCTTTTTTGAAGGTTGTTACTAACAACTTTTGTACATTGTTTCCACAAATCAATATCAAACCATATATGCGGGTCGTAGAGTTTATCAGAAATAGGTATCAAATCTTTTTTACTTAAAGAGTCGCCTACACTAATTACGATTTTATTTTTTGCAATTTTTTCTAAAACAAAATTCATTTTACCTTCCAAGTGCAAACCATTGCAGATAACAATAGTTGCTTTGTTCAACTTTTGTAAATCATTTTGAGAAAACTTATACAAATGCGGGTCAGTACCTTCTCCCATTAAATAATCTACTTCAAAAGATTCATCAACTAAATTGACGACTATGTCGTAAAGCATTTGAGTTGTAACAAGAATATATTTTTCTTTAATAGTTTCTTTTTTACAATAAAAGTTTGCAAAAACAACTATAATCAAAGTGTATAAAAATCTATTCATACAAAACGCCAAATATTTTTTCTGCAACCTTTTTAGAAATATTGATAGTTTGTGCATCTGAATTTACATAAATTTCCATAGAACTATCGTAGTTGTTAATATCAACACATTTTAATTTTGAACCTAATGCTATTCCTTTTCTATTGAGTAGCTGTAGTAAATCTGCCGAATCGTCTTTGATACATTTCACTTCTAATGTTTGTTGTTTTTTACAACTATCTAAACAAATCCAATTTTTCATTTTACCATTTGGAAATTCACCAATACTATTGGGAATAGGCTCGCCGTGAGGGTCAAAATCGGGAGAACCTAAATATTGATGAAGCCTTTCTATGAGTAGAGGAGAATGGATATGTTCTAATTGTTCAGCTATTTCGTGAACCTCGTCCCAAGTAAAGTTGAGCTTATCTACTAAAAAAGTTTCCCAAATTCTGTGCTTTCGTACAATATCCGTAGCAATTTGGCGTCCTTTGTCTGTAAGTTTTACTCCTTGATACTTGATATAATCAATCAGTTGTTTTTGATGGAGTTTTTTTAACATATCACTTACAGAAGCAGAATTGATTCCCAAGTGTTTGGCAATATCGCTGGTGCTTATTTCGCTGGGATAATCCGAAAACTTGGGGTAGGAGAGTGTAAAAATAGCTTTCAGATAGTTTTCTTCTGTAATGCTTAACATATTTTGTAAGTTTTGTCAAAGTTACAAGAAAAATAGGAATATTTCAAAATAAATTTAGGTAAATCTAAAAAATTATTAAGATTTGCGTAGCAAATGACAAGAATTAAAGTTTGCTAAAATATTTAGCTAAAAATTTTAGTAATTCCTAAATAAAAAGTAATTTTGCTAAAATTGCTAAAAAAGGAATTTTGTATTATTATCAGTGTTATTTTTAATAACAATGTTCATTTTAGAAATTTAAATTTGATTAAATTTTTACTTTAAGCAAGTTTAATTAAAATTTTGATTATCAAAAATATAAAATCTAAAAAAATGAAAAATTTACAAGAAAAAATAGAGCAAATTTGGGCAGATAGAAGCCTTTTACAGAACGGCGAAAGCCATCAAACCATTGAACAAATCATTGCCTTACTCGACGAAGGCAAGCTAAGAGTAGCAGAGCCATTAGCAAACGGTGAGTGGCAAGTAAATGAATGGGTAAAAAAAGCTGTTATCCTTTACTTCCCTATTCGGCAGATGCAAACAATGGAAGTAGGTATTTTTGAGTTTCACGATAAAATTCCTCTCAAAAAAGGTTTTGCAAAAAAAGGTGTAAGAGTAGTACCCCACGCACTGGCTCGTTATGGTAGCTATCTGGCAAAAGGTGTAATTATGATGCCCTCGTATGTAAATATCGGAGCATACGTAGATGAAGGCACAATGGTAGATACTTGGGCTACGGTAGGAAGCTGTGCTCAAATCGGTAAAAATGTACATCTGAGCGGCGGTGTAGGAATAGGAGGCGTTTTAGAACCTGTACAAGCCAGTCCTGTTATCATTGAAGACGGGGCGTTTATCGGCTCACGAGCCATTATTGTAGAAGGCGTAAGAGTAGGCAAAGAAGCCGTTATCGGAGCAGGCGTTACACTTACGGCAAGTTCTAAAATTATTGATGTTACCGCCGAAACTCCTACCGAATACAGAGGCTATGTACCGCCAAGAAGCGTAGTGATACCCGGTAGTATTGCTAAAAAATTTAGCAGTGGCGAGTATTATGTACCCTGTGCCTTGATTATCGGCAAACGCAAGGAAAGCACCGACCTGAAAACCTCGCTCAATGATGCTCTGCGAGAAAATAATGTGGCAGTGTAGGTAATAAGGGACTTAATCCTGTAAGGTTTCAAATCAAAACCTTACAGGATTATTCAACTATAATCATAGAGCCAAATTTGTACAAAAAAATAGGTTCTGAAATATCGTTCTGAAACTTTAGAATTCTTTGTGTTTTTTAATAGATAGCGTATTTGCTCCAATGGTGTAGGCATATACCGATGCAGGAATAAAATGTAGCTCAACAGTATCGTAATGGCGTATGCCTTCTTGATCTATGGTAGTTACCAAACCTGCCGATAGATTATTTTTTTTGCAAAATTGCAAAAGGCTTTTGAGTTCTTGCGGCTTTTCGTAATAGCGATTGCTCCATTTGATTTCCAAAGCCCATTCGGGCTTAAAAGTAGCTTCGTGCAAACGTACCATATCTACTTCACCCTGAAATTGTCCTGCACTCCAACGAGCATAGTAAGGTACAAACCAATCTCTATGCAACCATTGTGCATAAATAGCTGTTTCTACCATATTACCAAACATTTTATCAGTAGGAGAGAGCTTGGTAAATAAGGCACTTCTAAGGCTTGGATTGGTGAGGAATATTTTGTAAAAATTAGCTCTCTGAAATCTTTTTGCCGTATCATCTATTCGGTGTATTACTTTTATCAGAAAAGCTGACTGCAAATATTCTAAATATTTTTTAAGCAAGTTTTTATCTATTCGGGTGCTTTGAGAAAGCGTTTCCAAAGAAAGTTCATTGCCCGAATAATAGGCAAGGTAAGTGAAGAAATTATTGAGTTCTTGCACATCTTCTATGCCATACAGACTTGGTAAATCTCGTAGCAGTACCTTATCTACAATATCACTTTTCAAATACCTTTGTGGATTTTTTTGGATAGTTTCGGAGAATATAACTTCGGGATACCCGCCAAAATTGACATAATCTATAAAATGTTCGTTTAGTTCCTGTATAAAAGGCGATTTATAGATAATAGTGGGCTTATTTTGCCAAATAATGGTTTCTTTGTAGATTAAATGCTTTAAATCTTTGAGGTGAATGTATTCTTGAAAAGTGAGCGGAGGAAGCATAAAATCGGTGAATCGCCCTGCACCACTTTCTTGGCTTTTGAGTTTGAGAGCCGCCGCCGCCGAACCCGAAGCAATGAATTTGGTATGTGGGTAGCTATCTACCAAAGATTTCAGGTGCTGTTCCCAATTTTTGAGATACTGAATTTCATCAAAAAAGATAAAACAATCTTGTACAGAATTTTTCCCAGAGGCTTTCATTCCCAGTAGGAGCAGTTCCTCTAAACTTTTGTGCAGATAAAGCGGGCTATCTATGCTAAAAAAGAAAATTTGCGTAGGCTGAATGCCCGTATTTAACAGTTCTCCGATGGTGTGAAACATCATTACGGTTTTACCTACACGTCGAGGACCCATAAGCACAATAGCTCTGCGGACATCACGCTCCAACACCAACGGATAGAATAAGTCAAAATATAAGCGTTTTTGCATTCGGGCATAGTATTCGTCAATTTTTTTACTTGCCCACCATTCATTTTCATTTTGTATCTTGGTAATAATGAGCTTTTCATCTATCGGAGAAAGTTTGTTTTTAGGCATTGCCATTCAAGTTAAAATACAAAAATAAGTTTTTTTTCTTATTTTTACAAAAATCATCAAAATAATATATTTTAAATATATTATTTTGATGATTTCGTTATCATTTATCTTTTTAAGATAGACTTATTCTTTTCATTCTATTTTGCAAACTGCCTTGCTACTTTCAATTCTTTGGGGTTTGCCCAATCGTAGAAGCCTTGACCTGTTTTAGCCCCTTTATGCCCTGCTTGTACCATATTTACAAGTAGAGGACAAGGAGCATATTTGGGATTGCCAAAACCTTCGTAAAGTACATTCAAGATAGCCAAACACACATCTAAACCAATGAAATCGGCAAGTTGGAGCGGTCCCATCGGGTGAGCCATACCAAGTTTCATTACTTCGTCTATTTCTTTTACGCCTGCTACGCCTTCCCAAAGCGTATAAATTGCCTCGTTTATCATAGGCATTAGTATTCGGTTGGATACAAAACCAGGATAATCATTTACTTCTACGGGTACTTTTTCCAGTTTTTGGGAAAGTTCTACAATGGTTTGGGTTGTTTCATCGGAGGTGAGATAGCCTCTAATAATTTCTACAAGTTTCATTACAGGTACAGGATTCATAAAATGCATACCTATCACTTTTTCGGGGCGTTTGGTAGCCGAAGCAATCTTGGTAATAGAAATAGAAGAAGTATTACTTGCCAAAATAGTTTCAGGACGGGTATGGGCGTCTATATCAGTAAAGATTTTCAGTTTCAAATCTACATTTTCGGTAGCGGCTTCTACCACCAAATCAGCCTCTTTTACACCTTCGGCAAGGGAAGTAAAAGGGGAGAGGCGTGCCAGTGTTTCGGCTTTTTGAGCTTCGGTGAGCGTGCCTTTTTTAATTTGCCTATCCAAATTAGAGGCGATGGTTTGCAAGCCTTTATCCAAAGCCGCTTGCGAAATATCAATGAGAGCCACTTCGTAGCCGTATTGAGCAAAAACGTGAGCAATCCCATTGCCCATAGTGCCAGAGCCAATAACTGCGATTTTTTTCATATTTTTTGTAAGGTTTATGGGTTACAATCTGCTCAAAAATAATCAAAAAAATGGTAGGGAAAAGCGAAAAATTACTTTTTTCAAAATTGTATTTTTTTGATACATTTACTTTTGTTTCAAAAGTTTGCCAAAATACTGCATTAAAAAAATTAAAATCCAACTTATTTAGTAAAATTTAGCAATTTTGACAAAATACATATTTTCAATGTTTTGCTAATAAAAACCAATGCAGTTTACATTTGTAAATAGTAAAAAAATACAATTTGGAAAATCGGTAAAAAAAGTTTACATTTGTAAATAAAATAAAACCAAGAACTATGGAATTAGAGAGCAAAAATTCCCTTCAAGAAGAAGCAAGCTCAGAAAACAAGCTAAATGATGAAAACCTAAACAAAGATTTTACTGAGCGTCTGAAAATACTGATAGATATGAAGAGCATACAGCCATCGCGATTTGCCGATGAAATTGGGGTACAGCGGTCAGGACTTTCGCATATCATTGCGGGCAGAAATAAGCCCAGCGTTGATTTCTTGCAAAAATTAGTACAAAGGTATCCCGATACGAATGTCAATTGGCTACTCACAGGAATAGGCGAGCCGATTATAGAACAAACCAGCGATAGTGAAATTTTAGAGAAAAATTCAGAAATTAGCACGGAAATTGAACAGAAAAAAGAAATACCCATTCCAAATAAAGAAAAAGAAATTGAACGGATTTTGGTTTTCTATACGGATAAAACTTTTGAAACTTTTCATTTGTTCAATCCGTACAAGACAAAATAGAGTATAGAGTATTTAGATATTAGTATTTAGACAAGATATTAGTATTTAGACATTAGAGGAAAACCTAAGATGAAACCTTCAAACCTTGAATTTTTTGAACTTAAAAAACTTATTAAACATTGATTTTCAGAAATTTATATTTGTTGTATAAGTTACATTATGTTAAGTAAAATAATTCAAAACCTTCCCCACTATGAAAAAATGCTTTTTGAATATGAAAATTCTCTTCATTTTTTTGCTGGGATTTGGCTTGAATGCTACCCATACTTTTTCGCAAAGTAGGCTGATGCGAGTATATTATGATGATGATGAAAAAAAACTGAAAGAAGAATATCAAGTGGATTTAGGGGATTCGGGTTGGGAGAAAAATGGTTACTATAAAAGCTTCTACCCTTCGGGCAGGCTCGCCGTGGAAGGAAACTTTAAGTTAAACATACGAAATGGCTGGTTTAGAGAGTTTTATGACACTTTAATTAACCAAAAACCGCCTCTCAAATCACAGGTTTTTTATGAAAATGGCAAGAAAAAAGGTTTGATGTGTGTGCTTGGTTTGAAAGGCGATACCCTGCAAAAAGCTCATTTCGAAAATGACCAAATCGTAGGAAAAGTTTTGATGTATCATAACAATGGCAAATTGCTTCGCGAAGGAAACTTTGTGGAAGGATACCCCGAAGGTATTGTAAAAGAGTATTACGAAAATGGTAAGATTTTTAAGGAATTGAGCTTTGTAAAAGGACAAATGCACGGAATAGCCAAAACATTTTACCCCTCGGGCAATTTGCAATATGAAGAAAACTATCAGAATGGCTTAAAAGAAGGTTTGCAAAAAGAGTTTTACGACCTTCCCTCCTCGCCTATTTTTACTGAATTTACAATGAAAAACAATGCCAAAGAAGGAACAGAAAAATTGTACGCTCAAGATGGAAAAATAATCGCTGAAAATACCTACAAATTGGGCAATTTGCACGGAAAAATACGGAAGTGGGACGAAAAAACTCTACAACTAACCTATGAAGCTACCTACCAAGAAGGCTACCGAGTAGGTAAAGAAATTGAAAATTATGCTAATGGAAAACCTTTCCGAATTACAAATTATACTAACTTTGAGCGAAATAAATCAGTTGTTACCTACGCCCCCACAGGAGAAGTTATCTTTGAAGGGAGCTATGTAAATAACCTACTCAATGGTCTTGTAAAAGAGAGCAAAGACGGCTTTCGTAGTGAAATAAGCTACCGAATGGGTAAAAAAGACGGAAGCTTCAGTATTTATTACCCAAACAATCAGTTGCAAAGCAAAGGAAGTTACGTAAATAATTTACTCAACGGCAATTATGAAGCGTATTACGAAAATGGCAAAATCAAAGCCAAAGGCTCTTACCGAATGGGGCAAAAGGTTGGAAAATGGTACCTATATGATGAGAATGGTAAAGAAAACATAGAAAAGTTTTGAATAGTTTAGAAAATTATGAGCGTTCAGTAAATAAACCTTTGCTAAAAATTTTATTAAAAACTTAATTTTCAATATATTGCTAAAAAAATATGTCTATTCAAGCAACGAATTTCCAGTTACCCAAACAAATCGGCTTTTATCAAGGGAAAGTACGTGATGTGTATTATTTAGAGGGAAAGCAGATGGTCGTAGTAGCTACGGATAGAATTTCAGCGTTTGATGTAATTTTGCCACGCACCATTCCCTACAAAGGGCAAGTCCTTAATCAGATAGCTTGGGAGTTTTTGCAAATAACTCGCGATATAGTTCCCAATTGGGCAGAGGCTTCGCCACACCCCCAAGTAACCATAGGTAAAAAATGCGAACCTTTTGCCGTAGAAATGGTAATAAGAGGCTATTTGGCAGGACACGCCGCCCGTGAATACAAAGCAGGAAAAAGAACTCTTTGTGGCGAAAAACTCCCTGAAAACTTAAAAGAAAATGACCTTCTGCCCTCTCCTATTATTACGCCTACCACCAAAGCCAAAGAAGGACACGACGAAGACATCAGCAAAGATGAAATCATAAAGCGTGGCTTGGTTTCTGCTGAACATTACGAGCAACTGGAACATTTTACAAAAGCTTTGTTCAAAAAAGGAACAGAAATTGCCAAACAAAAAGGTCTTATTTTAGTTGATACTAAATACGAGTTTGGTTTGTACGAAGGAAAAATTTATTTAATAGATGAAGTGCATACACCCGATTCTTCTCGTTACTTTTATGCCGATACTTATGAAGAGAACCAACGCAAAGGCTTGCCCCAAAGGCAACTTTCCAAGGAATTTGTACGTCAGTGGCTTATTGAAAATGGTTTTCAGGGCAAAGAAGGACAGCAAATTCCAACTATGACCGATGAGGTCGTAGAACACATTGCCAAGCGTTATCAAGAACTTTATGAACAAATTTTAGGAAAAAAATTCGTACCTTGCGATAATTCTCTTAAATTTATCCACGAAAGTATTGTTGAATACCTAAACAAAAGCTAAATAGTATGGTTACACAATCCGTTTTTGAAATCAGAGAAGCTGAAAAACACTTTTTGCTAAAAATTTTAGCAAACAAATTAGATGCTTCCAACGCTTTGGAAATCAAACAAGCTGTGCTTGGCTTAAAAGATAAAAACGTTAAAAATCTCATTATCAATCTGAATGATGTCAAATACATTGACTCTTCTGGTTTGAGTGCCATTTTGGTAGCTCACAAAGTTTGTACAGAAGCACAAGGCATTATGGTTCTTTGCGGTGTGAGCGAACACGTTTTGAAACTCATCAAAATTTCGCAATTAGATAAAGTGCTGGATATACTCCCTACCGAAGAAGAAGCCATAGACGCAGTTTTTATGAAAGAATTGGAAAAGGAATTTGGGGCTGAAGACGAATTTACGGAGTAATTCAAACCTTTTGCATATTTCATTGTTGTAAAGTCTGACCTTTGTCGGACTTTTTTAATTCATTCGGCACAAAATAAAAAGTTGATAAAAACAACCTTTATGCAAAATTTAAACTCTTACGAAATAAACAAAGAAATTATTTACCAAACCAAGAAAAAAAATCTTTACTTCTTGCTGGGAGCAGTTGTTATTACCAACGCTCTAATGGCAGAAATGATAGGGACGAAAATCTTTTCTTTGGAAAAAACTTTGGGTTTTGCTCCTGCTCAAATTCGTTTGTTTGCAGATTTTCTTTTAGATTTCAATTTAACTGCGGGAGTTGTTTTGTGGCCAGTGGTATTTGTTTGTTCAGATATTATCAACGAATATTTTGGTGTAAAAGGTGTAAGACAAATTAGCTTTATTACCGCAGGACTGATTTTGTATGCTTTTGTAACTATTGCCATCGCTATCTATTTGCAACCTGCTGATAATTGGTTACAATACAATTCGGTTGATAACAACAACCAAAAATTTAATATCAACTTTGCTTTTGAAAAAATATTTAGCCAAAGTAATAGAATAATTGTAGGTTCACTTACAGCATTTATTGTCGCTCAGATTCTTGATGCTTATGTATTTTATCGTTTAAGAAAAATTACAGGCAGTAAAAATATTTGGTTGAGAGCAACAACTTCTACTCTTATCTCTCAACTTTTTGATAGTTTTATCGTATTGTTTATTGCTTTTTATCCTCAATTTTCTTTTGCAGAAATTTTATCAGTTGGTATTATCAACTACATTTACAAATTTATCATTGCTATCATAATGATTCCACTTTTGTATCTTATTCATTTTACAATTGAAAGGTACTTGGGATACGAATTTTCTAAAAGAATGGTAGCAGAAGCAGGACACGAAACTACTTAAACCCTTGAAAAAACTTATCTACTATGATGGCTGTAGCTATGGCTACGTTCAAAGACTCTGCTCCTCCACCTTTGGGGCGAGGTATGGAAATTTCTTGCTTAACATAAGATAAAATATCTTCGCTGATACCTCTTGCTTCATTCCCCATTACCAGAATAGCAGGTTTTTGAAATTTTGTTTCGTAAATGCTTTTTCCTTGCAAAGTGCTTGCATAGATGAGTGTTTTGCTGAAATTTTTAATACAATGCTTCAAATAATTTTGCAAATCTGTATAGAAACACCGTACTCGTAAGAAACTTCCCTTGCTGGCATTGATAACTTTTGAGTTGTATAAATCAACCGTTTGGTTGCTACATACAACTTTTTGTATTCCATACCAATCGCAAATTCTGAGTATTGTACCCAAATTGCCCGGGTCTTGGATATTATCCAAAGCGAGAACTATGTCATCATCAGGGTATAAAGGTTTATTTTCATATTGCCTCACAATCGCCAGAGCCATCTGATTATTCTCCATCGCACTGATTTGAGCAAGTTCTGATGCAGTGAGTACCTCAAAATCTTGTAAAAGGTTAGGATTTTTTTTCAGAAACAAATCGCTCACAAAAATCTTTTCAATATGAAAATCGGAAGCTAGTAATTCTAAAATAGGTTTTTCTCCTTCTACCAAAAAGAGTTTTTCTTGCTCTCGGTACTTTTTTTGATGTAAAGACTTAACAAGTTTTTTCCATTTTTGCGAAATCATTGTTACTTTGCGTGTGATTTGGTTTGAAAAAATTAGCTATGAAAAAATATATCCTTCTATTTTCTTTGATTTGGCTATTTTCCTCCTGCTCCTCGTTTTTGCCCAAAGATTATATCCTTTACAAGCAAAGCATCAAAGGTAATAAACAGATAGCTACTGAAGAATTGGAAGCTCTTTACAGACAAAAGGCAAACAGAAAACTTTTTTGGAAATTTATGCCTTACGCTTCCATTTACGAAAGTAGTCGTAGGCGTGTAGAAACGCAAAGGCTCAAAGATAGCATTTTACTTGCCGAATATGCTGAAAAAATTGAAAAAAATCCTGATAAAACAAAAATTCTGCAAGCCGAGCTAAATGAAAAGCGAAAAAAGAATGGCTATATTGATTATAGATTAGAAACGCAACGTATCTATTACGATACACTTTTGCAAGAAGCCAGTAGGCAAAATAACGAAAAAAAGTACAATAAAATCAAGAAAAAGCGAGATAAAAAAATCGCCAAATTAGAATTGGAAAAAGAAAAAGGCACTTTTCGTATGCGAGCCATTGGCGAGCCTTTTAGCATTTACAATCCCGAAAATATTGAGAAAACCCGCAAAGAAATGCAGGAATATCTTTATATCAAAGGTTTTTTTGCAGGGAAAGTCAGCTATAAAGCAGATTCGGCGGTGGTAAAACTTGGCAAAAGTGCCGTAAAGACCATCAATGTTACCTACTTGGTTCAAGAAGGTGAGCCGCATCGTATTGATAGCATTTACTACGTAACCGATAATCCTGTCATTGATTCACTCATAAAATACTCACCAAGTAAATTGAAAGTAGGACAAATTTTGGAACGAGATAAAGCCCTTCAAGAGCGAGAACGCATTGAAAAACTACTTTTAGAAAACGGATTTTATCGTTTTGATAAACAATACATCATCGTGCAGGTAGATACCAGCATTACCAAAAAAGAAGAAATATTCACAGGCGAAACAATGGATAGCGAGATACTTGTAAAAAAGAAAAACTTAGCCCATTTGCGTTTTATTATCAATAATCCACAAAAAAGAGATACTTCATTTATTCAGCAAAATACCGTAGGAAACGCCTTGTCGCAAATTTACTTAGACGAAATCTTGGGAAAGCATATTCAGTACAAAATCAACAAAGTTTATTTCATTGTAAAAGATGAAACCGTACTGAACCCCAAAGATACCATTCAGAATGGTTATTTTTTCCCTACCACAGAACCCAATGAAGCTATCAAATTCATTCATCTTACCCCTCAAAAAGAATATTCTCCCAAAATTCTTTACACGAAGGTTCTTTTACGTCCCAATACGCCCTATCGCAAATCTATTTTTGACCAAACAGGGCATAATCTTTCCAACTTAAACCTTTTCAAATTCCGAAGCCTGCAAACTCGCGACGATAAGCGAGGTGGTCTGGATATTGCTATACTTGCTACACCCAACGACAAATTTGAGATGGTCAATGAAATTGGTGGCTCAATAGCTCAGAACGTTCCCGGTCCGTTTTTCAATACCTCTCTGAAAATCAGAAATTTGTGGAGTGGCTGTGGCATTTTGGAAAATAATTTTCTTTTTTCCATTGATGGGCAAGCGAGTTTTATCAACCTGGGTGAAGTATATCAAACTACACAAATCAGTTTCAATTCTACTTATATTACTCCTTTGCTGTTTTTACCGGGTAAAATTAAGTACAAACCCGCTATCAATGCCCTTGCTCCCACTACTCGTTTCAATGCAGGTGTGGCTTTTGTTCGCCGCCCCGAATATGGCAGAAGAAACTATCGCTTAGCTCTTACTTACAACTGGCACAAATTTCCTTTCAAAAATTTTGGCTTCTCTCCTATTGACCTCAACGTTATCAATACTTACCGAAAAGATGAGAGATTCAGTAAATTACTGGAAGATTTCAGATTGCAAGGCAACAACTTGGAATTAAGTTTCCGTAATGCTCTGATAACCAGTTCTCATTTTTATTACGAATACAATAGCATCAATCATAGAATAAACGATGTTCAGTATTACTGGCGACCCAGCATAGAACTCGGCGGAACAATGCTTAATTTATTCAATCAGGAATTTTTGGAAAGAAATAAAATTTTTGGATTGGAGTATTTCAAATTTTGGCGAGTTTCTACGGAGTTTAGGTACTATCAGCCACTATCGCGTCAGAAAAATAGTCATTCCAAAATAGCTACTCGTCTATTTTTAGGGGTGGCATCTCCTTATGGCAGTTCTGAAATTCTGCCTTATGAAAAGTTTTTCTTTTCGGGGGGCAACACAATGCGAGGCTGGATACAACGCCGCTTGGGACCTGGTTCTTTCAGCCCTCCCGATAGCCTTATCAATGTAGAAAAGCAAGGAAACATAGCCATTGAAGCCAATGCCGAATGGCGTTTCAAGCTATGGAGTTTTTTTCATTCCGTTTGGTTTGTTGATGTAGGAAATATCTGGACGCTCCAAGACGTAGGTTTTGCAGGTGGTAAATTTAGCGGTAACTTTTACAAAGAGTTGGGCGTAGCCACAGGTACGGGCTTACGTATGGATTTTACATTTCTGCTTATTCGTATAGATTTAGGGTTTAGAGTATTAGACCCTGCCCGCCCCGAGGGCAGTCGCTTCGTACTGAACGAAGTACGCCTACGCAATCTTTTCAGTGGTAGTAATTCTGCCTTGCTCAATATTGGAATTGGATATCCGTTTTAGATAAATTTCAGGCAAACAAAGCCTTCAACTCTCCTGCCTCTTCGGGATTCATTTTCCCTGCCAGTATCAGACGCAACTGCCTTCTACGTAAAGCTCCTTCGTAGAGGGCTTTTTCTTCTTCGGTTTCAGGAATAAGTTCGGGGACATTGATAGGATTGCCCACCTGATCCACTGCCACGAAGGTAAAAAAGGCACTATTGGTTTTTACTTTGGTTTGTTTTACTGGATTTTCGGCAAAAACTTCTATATGTACTTCCATAGAGGAATTAAAAGCCCTTGTAACTTTGGCTTGCAAAGTAACTACACTTCCCAGTGGAATAGGCTCTTTGAAAGAAATATTATCTACCGAAGCAGTAACCACCACCCTATTGCAATGTTTGAGTGCCGCTATCGCCGAAACCACGTCCATAAAATACATTAACCTACCTCCCATTAAGTTATTAAGCGTATTGGTATCGTTAGGAAGCACCATTTCGGTCATTGTGGTATAAGATTCACGGGCATATTTTGCTTTTCCTGACATAAACTTAACATAATATTTTTTACAAAAGAACTATTACAGCCGCAATTTATCAATTTCTTACATTTCTCAAAAATAAATGTATAAGGCTTTTGATAAATTCATAAAGTATTTTGGGCAATTCAAAAGTGCTTTTGCTCAAAATGCTATTGGCTTATCAATATATTATCCATTTTTTTGGGTATATTTTTGGTTTTACCTCTAAAATTCAAGTTGTATGAAAAAAGTAAAAATTTCTCTGGCTCTCACTGCTTTTTGTGCAGTAATGATTTCTGTAAGTGCTTTGGCTCAAAAATCACAAAAATTTACTTTTGCAAATTCCAAAATGATAGAAAAAAACGAATGGACAGGAAAGTCTGTAAAAGTAGAAGGCGAACTCATTGGGAAGATAAATGTACAAGATATGGGTTCTTTGGGTTATACCGAAACTCTTGTTTTTGTACAGGATAAAGGAAAAGAAGTTATTATTAACGTGAGTTGTAAGGTTAAGTATTTGAAATACAATTTATTAAGAAATTTGATTATTTTTGCAATATTGTGTTTTTTGACCTCACCCCCAGCCCCTCTCCAAAGGAGATGGGAGCTATACACCTG
>NZ_JBRCWE010000082.1:0-44577 GCF_053497555.1 Raineya sp.
CCAATCGCGTATCCCCGAAGTTTGCGAACTGACTTGGTATTTGAATTGTTTTACACCCTATCCGATGCTCGCCAATGCTCATTCTTTCAAAGATAAATCCGAAAACCTTGCAGATGTCAATGCAGGTCTTTTTGATTATCCCGTACTAATGGCGGCGGATATTTTACTCTATGATGCCGAGTTTGTACCCGTTGGCAAAGACCAACAACAACATTTGGAAATTACTCGCGATATTGCTCAAAAAGTTAATTTTCATTATCAAGAAGAGATTTTTGTTATTCCCGAAGCTCAAATCAACGAATCTGTAATGACTATACCGGGTACAGACGGCAGAAAGATGAGCAAATCGTACAACAATTACATTGATATTTTCTTGCCAAGCAAAGAACTCAAAAAGCAAATTGCTAAAATTGTAACAGATGCCACCCCTTTGGAAGAACCTAAAAACCCCGATACCTGCAATGTTTTCAAAATTTATAGTCTGTTAGCTTCTCCCGCTGAAATTGAACAGATGCGTCAGAACTATCTGAAAGGCGGTTATGGCTACGGACACGCCAAACAAGCTCTCCAAGAACTTATTGAAAGTAAATTTCAAAACGAAAGAGAACGTTTTAACGAATTTATCCAAAACCCTGAACTATTAGAAAAAACCTTGCAAAAGGGTGAAGCCAAAGCTCGTGAAGTGGCTCATCAGACGTTGCAAAGAGTAAGAAAAGTAATGGGTTTTGCCTAAAATTAAGCAAAAATGAAAGCAACCAAACAACGCATAGCGATTTTTGCATCAGGAAACGGCACAAATGCCGAAAATGTCATTCTTTATTTTCAAAATCACGCTACTATTGAAGTAGCCTGTGTCCTTTCTAATAAAGCTGATGCTTTCGTTTTGGAAAGAGCCAAAAAATACCAAGTTCCTTCTTATACATTTGGAAAGGCAGATTTTTACGAAAACGGCAAGATTTTGGAAATTTTACAAAAGGAGCGTATTCATTGGATAATACTTGCAGGATTTTTATGGCTTGTGCCAGAAAACATTTTAGAGGCTTTTCCAAACAAAATTATCAACATTCACCCTGCTTTGCTTCCCAAATACGGCGGAAAAGGAATGTATGGCAACCGAGTGCATCAAGCAGTTTGGGAAAATAAAGAAACGGAAACAGGGATAACTATTCATTTTGCCAATGCCCACTACGATGAGGGGAAAGTTATTTTTCAGGCAAAAACATCTGTTTTACCCGAAGATACCCCCGAAAGCATAGCTCAAAAAGTACATAGTTTAGAATATGAGCATTTTCCAAAGGTGATTGAGCAAACTATTTTGGCAAGCCAAAGCGTATGATTTTCCTTTTTCTCATAGAAACCGAAGGCTGGTATCGTTTGGAGCATTTTTTGCCTCAAACCTTTCGCGAGTACGTATGGGAAAATCCATTTTGGCTCTTTGCAATGCCTTTTGCCCTGCTACTTTTTTTACTGCGTTGGTTTTTGGCATTGCCTACTCGGCAAAAGTTGGCAGTAACTTTGCCTGCAAATACGCAAAATTTACAAAAAGGGACTTTTTTTCGTTTTATCCCTGATGCGGTTTTGCTGATAGTGCTTTGGCTCGTGATGCTTGCCTTGGCTCGCCCACAAAAAGTAAATGAAAAAATACAACGCTATTCCGAAGGTATTGATGTGATGATAGCTCTTGATGTTTCGGAATCAATGCTTTATGAGGATTATAGCCCCAATCGTTTGCAAGCGGCTTTGCAAGTAGCCAAAAATTTTATTAAAAGTCGTTTGTATGAGGATAGAATTGGTATAGTGGTTTTTTCGGGAGAGGCTTTTACGCTTGTGCCACTCACCACCGATTACGAACTTTTGGAAAAGTTGCTCACGCAGGAAGTTCAGGGCAAAATGACAGAAGCCGAAGGAACAGCTCTCGGCGATGCTTTGGCGGTATGTATAAACCGACTTTCCCAAAGCAAAGCCAAATCCAAAGTAGTGATACTCGTTAGCGATGGCGATAACAATACAGGTAAAATTTCACCTATTGAGGCTTCACAAATTGCTCAAAAAGAGCAAATTAAGGTTTATAGCATTATCACGGCAAGTTATGCGGCACAAGTGCCTTTTGGGAAAGATGCTTTCGGCAAGCCGCAAATGTACGAAAATGCCATAGATGAGCAAATTATGCGAAAAATTGCTCAAAATACGCAAGGCGAATTTTTTAGAGCCGAAAATGCTCAAAGTTTGGAAAAAACGCTCAACGAAATTTCTGCCAAAGAAAAATCGGAAGTTTTAGAAATACGCTATTCGCAAGCCAAAGATTTTTACCGCATCTACTTGCTTTGGGCAATGATTTTCTGGCTTCTTTGGCTTGCTCTGAAACTTACTTTTATGAACAATGCACTAAAAGACTAACCCAGCGTACCACCTCCATCTACAATAAGGGTTTGCCCTGTAACAAAATTAGCCTCATCAGAAACCAAAAAAGCACAGGCATTGGCAATATCTTCGGGTTTGCCTATTCTACCCACAGGTATTTTTTTGATAAATTCCTGGCGATACTCTTCTTTTACGGTGGCAAACATATCGGTATCAATCACCCCCGGAGCCACGGCATTTACATTGATTTGATATTTACCGAGTTCTCTTGCCCAAGTTTTGGTAAGCCCAATGATAGCCGCCTTTGCCGCTACGTAATTACTTTGTCCGAAATTGCCTGTAAAGCCTACAATAGACGAAATACTGACAATTTTGCCATATTTTTGTTCAATCATTACAGGGCTTACTACCCTTGTGCAGTTAAATACCCCCGTCAGATTTACGTCAATAACAGCTTGCCATTCTTCGGCAGTCATTTTGCGAAGGCTATTATCGCGTATAATGCCTGCATTATTGATGAGAATATCAATTCTGCCAAACTCTTTCAAAGTAGCCTCGCAAGCCTTTTCTACGCTTTGCAAATTACTCACATTTACCCCTGTAAAAGCCTTTACGACTTTTTCGGGTGTTCCATTCAGTTCTTGGGCGGTTTTTTCGGCAAGCGGATTGATGTCCCAGATTACACCTTTGGCTCCTTCTTGCAAGAGTTTAGCAAGTATTGCCTTACCAATACCTTTTGCCCCTCCCGTAACCACTGCAACTTTGTCTTTCAAACGCATACAAACAGATTTTTTTGTTTCACAAAAAAAGGTACTTGCAAAGTACCCCCCCCATTGAGGGCAAATTTAATTCAAAAATACTATAAAGGCAAGTATATTGTTGAAGGTTTTGCGAAACATATTCTTGTAGTTTTTTCACTTTTTTCTTGACTTGTATTTTTTTTTTTACTTGCTGACGCAATCTTACAATTAGCCCCGGCAGTGTAAGATTTGCCGTAACGTTACGCTTAATCTAAAACAATGGTTTCACCTTAAAAAATTAGAAAAATTTATGAAACACAAAATTTTTTCTTTGCTTGTTGCGTTGATGCTTGTGGTAGGCATTGATGCGTTTGCGAATTCAGGAGTAAATCCAACCTATTCTCGGGAAAAATTAGCACAAATAGTAACAGAATATGCTGTCTCAAATTCAAATTACAACATCAGTGATGTGAATTCTATAAAAATAATAAGCGAAAAGTTAGAAAAGCGAAAGAGCGACAATTCATCAAACTGTGTTGTAATAATAATTGAAGCGGTAATAGAGGCTCAGGTTATTATAGTGATAGGTGATATGGAGATAACGTTTCCAGTGCTGATTCCTATAACAGTTATCATAGAAATAGGTTGCTAGAATAAAAAAAGAGCTATAGACTCATTTGAGTTTATAGCTTCCTATCCTTGTAAGGTAAAACTAAAAACTAAAAAAATATGAAAAGAAACTTTATTCTCTTTTTTTTATCTTTTCTTCCCTTTTCTATTTTTTCACAAAACCAGGTTAAGAAAGGGAAGGTAGTTTATTTACAAGTTATGAATATGAATGTATCAAGCCAAAGGACAATCACGCTATTTTGGGATAATGATTGTTCAATAGCAGATGTGAAGGGAATAAAATCGGAAGAGCCCAAACAAATGCCACAAGAAACAAGACAAGAGAAAGAAACAGGCAGAGAAATAGATGCACAAGGCAATGAGGTAATTAAGAAAAATATTCGTGTTCAGCAGACTGTTAAGAAAGATGATTTATTCAAAGATAAGTATAGTTTTTTCAAAGATTTCAAGAAAAAAGAACTTTACTCACCTAATTTCATTCTTGGTTTTAGCGATATTGAAACGGCAGTGAATGGTGGCAGTTTGGGTGTTGAAGTACAACCTATGGTTGTAAAAGAAAAACTACCCGACTTTGGTTGGCAAATAACCCAAGAGAAAAAGAAAATAGAAGGCTACGAATGTTTCAAAGCAATTTCTAAACCATTCAGAGGTAGGACTTACATTGCTTGGTTTTGCCCTGAAATACCCATACCTGATGGTCCTTGGAAGCTGTGCGGTTTGCCCGGACTTATCCTTGAAGCACAGGACGAAAAAGGTGAGGTAAAATTTATTGCCCAAAAAGTTGAACTGCAAACTCAAAACTTCAAAGTAGAAAATAAACTTCTGACAACAGGCTATCCCGTACTCACTTGGGAGGAGTTCAAGAACAAACATAAGGAAGAAAATACCAAAAGGAAAAACTACTATAAATCCAAAGGTATCAACCTTGGAGATATAAAAATGAAACTTGAACTGGAAGAATTTGAGGATTAAACCGCCAAAGCATCAAATGCTTTTTTGGAAAAATGGGTAGTCGTTTGCTATAACGACTACTTTCTTTTAGCTTTTCAAATCTCAATATTTTTAGTGTTATGAGGCTCGGGCAAATTTTATTTTTTGCTTTCGCAATCGTGCATCATCTCTATTCGCAAGAAATCAAAATAAAAGGAGACGTAAAAGATAGCTTGCAAAATAGCGTTGCAGGGGCACAAGTAATTCTTTATGCAGGCAATAAAAAGGCAATCCTCAAATTTACAAGCACAAACGAAAATGGCGTTTTTGAAATTACCTCCCCTACCCATCCCGAAGGCTATACGCTTTCGGTACGTATGGTAGGCTATAAGCCTTTTGAGCAATTTATTGAGCCTAATGAACAAGAAAAATACTTTCAGATTACGCTTAAAGATGATAATAGCATTCAAGAAATTACTATTACAACAAAAATTCCTGTCATTCAGCAAAAGGGTGACACTACTATCTACAAAGCCGATCAATTTCGGAGTGGCACTGAAAAAACCTTAGAAGATGTACTCAAAAAACTGCCTGGCATATCGGTAACCGAAGAGGGAGATGTTTTTTTCAAAGGAAAACAAATCCAAAAATTGCTCATTGAAGGCGATAATGTTTTTGATAAAGACTACAAAGTCGGTACAAAGAATATCTCTGCCGATATGGTCAGCGAAATAGAAGGCATTGAAAACTACTCTGATAACCCAACTCTGAAAGGCTTATCCGAAAAAAAAGAAACCGTCTTGAACATCAAACTCAACAATAAGAAAAGCCGTCCTTTCGGTGAGACTACACTCGGAGCAGGTGTAAAGGAGAAGTGGCATCTGCATAATAATATGTTTCAACTGCAAAGTAAACAGAAATGGGTTTGGCTTGTGCAGGGAAACAACATCGGGAACTCGCCTTTTACGCTTTCGCAAAGTGTAACTTCAATGAGTAATGTCAATTTGGCTAATCTTTCTAAATCGGAAAAAAACTTTTTCATACCTTCTTTCACGGGCATTCCGCAACGTTTCAATTGGTTACAAAATTTAGAGCAACGCTCTAACTTGAACAATACCTTGTTTAGCAATTTTACTTACTACGGTAAATGGAAAGATAAACTCACCTATCGGCTGATTTACCAGTTCTACACAGACCGCAACCAACTTTTCAGAAATTCTTCTACCACGTTTGGTTTGAGTGAGGATAGTTTTGTTTTACAAGAAAATCAAGGAGCTACTCTCAAGCCGCAACAACATCATACTACTCTGTACTTATTGCATACGCCTAATGGTTACTCTCGTTGGGAAAATACTTTGCAAGTAACTTTTCTGAAAAGGGACTATGAAAATGCTTTGACGTACAATGTTACTACTTCGCCACGTTCAGATCCCTTGCAAGAACTTTCTTCGGAAACTAATCGCCTCATAGAAAATGAACTAAAATATAGCTGTCGTATCAGTGAGAAAAAGGCTTTTTTGATGAATTTCCATTGGGCTAATCAAAAAATTGAGGGCTTGCAGTCGTTTTATAGCAAGCGTTTTAATACATTTTTGCAGGTGGATACAAACACCAATCTTGTACGCCAAAGCAACCGCTTGCCAGGCAATTCTTTGCAATTTGCAGGGGAATACATTGAAAAAATTGTTCCCAAAGTAACTTTGAAACTCACGGCAGAGAGTAATTTTCAGCAAATTGAGGGCTTTACTAAAATTTTATATCAACTTTGGGGTGATGAACAGGAACTTGCTGACCCTGCTTACCGCAATCAAATCAATTTGCATACGGCTGAAAATGCCTTTGGAACAACGCTATCCTATTTTCCTACGTCTTTTAATACAATTGCCACAAGTTGGTTCTGGAAACATAAGTGGATAGGTTTAGAGGAAAAGAAAAGTATGGTTTCGTTTATTGAGCCTAACGTAAGTTTTTCTTGGAAAGTTAAAAAAATTCTTTCCCAAATTTCATATAATTTCACTTGGCAAAACCCAACTTTGCAAAACCTGCTCAATGGTTACTGGCTTGTAGGTTACAGGAATTTTCGTAGTGGGGGCGAGGAGGTGCGTTTTGTTCCTACGCATCGTGTAACCTTTATTTTCAACTTTGATGATTTACAACACTTGCAAAGTATGGTTTTGTATGGCTCTTACAATAGGCAAAGCAATTATTACGGCATAGCTTCTCGGGTAGAACAAGATTTTACCATAATGCAAAACCAAATTTTCCCTAAAAATGAAATGGCGACATTGAGCCTTACATTAGATAAGTACGTACATTCTTGGCTTTCGGGTTTTCGTTGGCTCAATGCTTTTACGTATCAGAATTATAATAACCAAGTTAATAACTTTGTTTTGGGGAATAATATTTTTAGGTCGGTATTTAGTAAGTTGCAGTACAGGAGTTTATTTGAAGGATATTTTAATTTAGAAGCATTTGCACAAGTTTCTTACAATATTTTGGAAAATAAGCTACTTACCGAAGTAACTTCTACTGAAAATTGGAACATTACGTACCGTATTTCGGGGGTATTTCAGGGATTGCAGAAAAAACTACATTGGACTTGCTCTGCTGAAAGATTAGATTTTCGCTCTCAACAAGCACAGCAATCACTTTACTTTTTTGATACTGAACTGACTTACCAACTGAAAAAATTGCAATTAGGCTTGGAAATCTACAATCTTTTGGATAACGATACGCTCTTTCAACTCAATACCTTTAATATTTCTGTACAAAGCTCTTCACAACTGTTTCAAGGACGTTGGATAATGGGCAGGGTGAAGTTTAAGTGGTGAAAGAGAGTTTCAGGATTTTCATTTCACTATACCTTTCTTCTTCTGAACAAATAAATTTTACTTTCGCTACCTGATAGCAGACGCTTTATGTTTTTGCGATGTGTGATAATTAGCAAAAACGCTAATATACTGCTAAAAATCACCAAAGTAGGATTATTCTGCCTGAAAACAGGTATAGTTATCAAGAAAGTGGGAAAAGAAAAGCCTGCAATGATAGAGCCTAATGAAACGTAATGCGTAGCTATCAGCACCAGCAAAAATACAAGTATTGAAAGCAATGCTACCTGTGGGTGCAAAGCAATGACCATTCCAAGAATAGTAGCCACCCCTTTGCCACCTTTGAAATTTACATAAATCGGGAAAATATGCCCAATAACAGCCAAAATGCCAAAAGCAATTTGATAATAAATCAAATCGTAGGCAATGATATGGTCTAAATCTAAAAGCAATGTAGCAAGGTGCGTTGCTACAAAACCTTTCAAAATATCAATGGTCAGTACAAAAATGCCAGCTTTTTTACCCAAAATCCTAAAAGTATTAGTAGCTCCTGCGTTTTTGCTTCCATACTCACGAACATCAATGCCATAGAAACGCTTACCTACCCAAACTGCCGTAGGAATAGAGCCTACCAGATAAGCCAAAATACCTGCGATAATAATTGCGAGTGTATCCATTCTTGCTTTGTTGTTTAATATTAAACCAATTTGAACAAAAAGTGAATGGCAAGTTAAATCAATTTTTCCTGAAATCAAAATAATGGGTGAAAATAAACTTGTGTTTTTCGTACAAAAGCCTTTTCTTTTCCCCAGATTACTTCCAGCCAAACATCTTTTTCGCCAATAACATTCAGTTTTTGCCCTTTGGATAGCACTACAACTTTTTCGGAAGCCGCCGAAGGACTTTTCATCAAATATGTATGATTGTAAGCTACTATCGCCTCATTAATATTCGGAATAAAATTGACAAAAAAAATGCTAAAAGCCAAACCCAAAAGCAAAATAATACCATTTCGTTGAAAAGCTCCCCAAGTCGTATATTTTCTGCGTAAAAAGCTAATAGACCACAATAAAAAAAGCAGGCAAAGCCCTAAAATAATCCACCTATGATAGGCGTAATAAAGCAGTAAAATCCATTTGCTATCACTCACCTCGTAGCCTTCCAATTCGTATGCCGTAGCAATATTGTAGATTTTTTGGGCGGTAGAAAGTTTGGGTTCGTTTTGTAAAAGCAAATTAAGATAGTGCAAATAGGCTACATAGTTTTTCTGTTGGGAGGCAATGAAAGCCTGCTTTAGAACATTTTGCTCCGAAAATACTCCTTCCCCTAAAATTTGGGCATACACGGCTTCTGCCTCGCTGTATTTGCCCACGGCAAAAAGCGAATCGGCAAGAAAATTTTTTTGCTTAAAATCCTGACAATAAATGCTTTCAGTAAGTAGCCCATTGATGCAAACTAAAAAAAAGAAAATTTTTTTCAACATTTGTTTGGAGTATTTGTTAAAGTTGTGTTATCTTTGCACTGCAATTTAGGAAACACCCTCTTAAAAAGCAAAAGATTCCGTAGCTCAGCAGGTAGAGCACATCCCTTTTAAGGATGGGGTCCTGGGTTCGAGCCCCAGCGGGATCACTTATCCAAAAGCCCCAATGTTGGGGCTTTTTTTATTGCAAAAATACCTGAAAATCAAATCCTAAATCCTGAAAATCTCATTTTAGTCCTGATTTATTTTGAAAATTGTGTAATTTTGCACAAAAAAATATAACCAATGAAACGTTACATAACAATAGCTCTGATTGTTTCTTTGATAGCCTTTCAGGCTTGTAAAAATGAGAAAATTACGCTTTCAGGTGAAACAGAAAACCTTAAAGGTAAAGTTTATTTAGCCTATGCCGAAAAACACAACGAAAATTTTTGGGATAGTGCCATTTTGCTGGATAGTACCGAAATTCAACAGAATACTTTTAGCTTTCAAGTACCCAAAGAAAAAAGAATTTACAGAATATTTTTTGCAGAACGTAAAGATTTGCCCTTGTGGGTGGTAGCAGGGGAAAAAAATCTTACAATCAAGAAAATCAATCCTGAAAAACTTACCGAAATGCTCTTGGAAGGAGCTGATGATAAAGATAAAGAACTTTTCAAAACCTTTTGGGGCTTTTTTACCACTTACAAGCAAAACCTCAAAACAGATAGCCTTTACGTAAATTTGGAAAAACTTTGGCAAGCAGAAAGCAATGAAAAAGCCAAAGACTCATTGAAAGGGCTGTTGCAACAACGTGATTGGGTGATTTACAAAGACTTGAGTGAAAAAAATTATCCTTTGCTCAATGCCAGTATGCCTTCTCTTACAGCCATTGCTTTTGCAGAGCATTTAGATTTGCTAAAAGATTATGTTTTCTTGAAAGAATTTGCTGATAAAGTTGCCCAGCAAATGCCCGAAGATAAACACGGAGAGCGTTTCATAGAGTTTATTGGTCGTCTTCATTCTCCTGAATTGGATAAGTTGCGTCCTGCTAAAATAGGACTGAATGTTGGTGATATTGCTCCCGATTTTA
This sequence comes from Raineya sp., assembly GCF_053497555.1. Taxonomy (NCBI): domain Bacteria; kingdom Pseudomonadati; phylum Bacteroidota; class Cytophagia; order Cytophagales; family Raineyaceae; genus Raineya; species Raineya sp. Next base: position 10,042 of record NZ_JBRCWE010000082.1, read on the forward strand.
CGCTACCCACTCCCGAAGGCAAACCTATTTCTTTGGCATCTTTCCGAGGGAAAGTGTTGCTGATAGATTTTTGGGCGGCTTGGTGTCGTCCTTGCCGAATGGAAAATCCGAATGTAGTTGCCGCTTACAAAAAATTTAAGCATAAAGGATTTGATATTTTAGGCGTTTCGCTTGATGATGACAAAGAAAAATGGCTCAAAGCCATTGAAAAAGATGAACTTACCTGGACACACGTTTCCGACCTTAAAATGTGGGATTCGGCGATTCTGCCTATTTATGAAATCAATGCAATTCCAATGAACTTTCTTTTGGACAAAGACGGCAGAATTTTGGCTAAAAATCTACGAGGACCTGCATTAGAACAAGCACTAAACGAAGTATTTGCTTCTAAATAATTTTTCACAAAAAAAGCCCTTATCCAATAAGGGCTTTTTTTGAACGATGAGAGAGTAACTCAATTTCTTGAATACAGCAACTCTTTTTCCTGAATTTCCTGCTTCCAAAGCTCTTTGCCGTCTTTATTGAAAATTTTGATACTCATCACACGTTCTTTGCGTTTGCCAGTTACTTCTATCAAAGCAAAATTGTGTTCTGTAACCAATGTATTTGGCACACGCAATTCGTTTTGTTCTTTTTCGGGGTTGAAAGTACCCGAAGTGAGTGGCGAAACGGTCAAATCGTAAATGGGCGGATTGGTATTCGTTTTGGAAAGTTCTGTGAAATGGCGGTCGCCTGTTAGGAAAACAACTCCTGAAATTTTATTTTTTACAATGGCATCAAGAATTTTCTGACGCTCTTCGGGGAAATTGATAAAGTTTTCTTTGGTTTTGGATAAGCTCAAAAACTGGCTACCTACGGCAATTATCTTGAAAGAAGCCTGACTGGAAGCCAAAGCATTGATGAGCCACTCTACTTGCTCTTCGCAGAGAATACATCTATTTCCTGCGAAATTGTTGTTGGCGGTACGGAAATATCGGTCGTCAAGTAAGAAAAATTGGACATCACCCCAAACAAAAGTACCTGTAATGCCCTTTCCTTGCGGATTGGCTATTCCATAATTCGGATTACCCCAGAATAGCTTAAAAGCTTCCAAAGTCAAATCTTTATGTGGATAGCTTTTGTCGGAGTCATTGGGTCCGTAGTCGTGGTCGTCCCAAATGGCATAATGATGCACCGAACCTAAAAGAGCTTGTAGTTCGGGGGTTGAGCGTGTATGCGTATTACGATAGAAAATGCCTGTTTTTGTTCCCCAATCTACTTCACGCAAATAGATATTATCGCCGAGCCAAAGCATAAAATCGGGCTTTTGCTCATAGATACGTGTTAGGATTTCGTAATTACTTCCATAAGGTTTGCCTGGACGGTCGTAGGGGGTATCGTTGATGTACAAGCAACTGCCCGTAGCAAATTTGAAATTGGGTGGCTCAGTACGATATTGCCATAAAACTTGTGTCTGAAACTCCAAAGGATAAGAACGGCTTACTTTTTGGTTATTGATGTAAAGCTCGTATTCGTAACGCTTGCCCGGTTCTACTTGGTTGGCAACGAGCCGAGCCGTGAAAGCCTCATCGGCTTTGGTGCTTACTTCGTCTGTAAATTTCTTTTGACTTGCATTACCTTTTTCCCAATAGGCAAATTTAACTTTTGCACTGCTTTTGGTTTGTACCCATAGCAAAACTTCTTTCATTTCCGAATATCCTACCATAGGACCCGATTGCAAAAGGTTTGCCTGAGCAAAAACTCCTTGTATCCATAAGCAAGAGAGCAAAATGGTGAAATAGTTTTTCAGCATAACCATATAAACGTTTGTTTGCCTGCAAAAATAGCAAAACACATCAAGCAAGTGTTAATTCAAGATGATTTTTTTGGTTTTTGTAATTATTTACGCTCCAAAAATTCAGGTATGGCGTTCAAGACTTTAAGGATTTTTTTTGCATCTGACATCAATTGTTCAAAAAATCTTGTTTCTTTTCTGAAAATTGAACTTAAAAGAAATTGCTGATTTTTAGTATTTTGGCACTTCTGCAATACGGCTACGCATCGTTTTGAGGTCTAAGTTTTGCTCAAAACTGCTACGTAAATTTTTGTATTGCTTGTTGAGGCTCTCTATTTTTTGAGAAATTTTTGTTTTGTCGGGCGAAAGTTCATTGGCTTTCTGCAAAGTTTCTATCAGGTTTTTGTGATAATTTTCCAAAGAATTGAGATATTCGCCTGCTATTCGGCTAATTTCATCTCCCAGAAAGTCTAATTTCTGTCTGCCTACTATGGAATAATGCACCCTGCCGTCTTCAAAAATTTTTACATAATCAATTTTACCTGCTTGGGTGTATTTTTTTTCAATGTTTTTGATAGTCGCATCAATTTTGGCATAATTGAAATAGCTACGTATCAGGTCGTTGGTGCTTTGATTGTCTAAATTTTTAGCTTCGGGAAAAAGGTCGGAGGTAGCATTTTTTACAAAATCGTTGAGCAAGCTTTCTACTGCCTCAATTTTGATATGGAACTCTTGACTTTGCTTTTCAAGCTCTGACGAAATACGAGCCAAATTTTCGTAATGAGCTACATATTTCTTGATTTCTTGATTAAAAATCTTCAAGTCGTCTGGTGTAACGCTGTCTTCATCAATAATGGTGTGATTGACCAAATTGACTACCGAAGTAATGGAATTTACCACAGGGATATTGCTGGTAATCAGATTGGTAATGGGGTTGTTGATGATATTGGAAACTATCTGACGAAAACGCGATATTTTTTTAGTACCTAATTTGGCTTTTTTCAACACTTTTTCATCTATCACCTTCAAAATTTCACTTTCCAAACGAAAGCCTAAGTCTTCGTTGGTGGGGTTGTTGAGGGCGGCAACTGCCGAAAAATACTCCGTAGCCGAAAGAGATGCTTTCAGAGCCGAAAGACTTTTGTTCAGAGCATCAACAGCCCCCGCAGTTTTTCGCAAACTTTCGGTATTTTTTTCGTATAAAGTACGTGCTTCTTTTTCTGTTTCCAATTTTATTTGGAAATATTGTTTTTGCAAAATTTGAAGCGAGTCGTAAGTGTTTTTGGTGAGGTCAAAATACTTTTTCAAAACTACCTCATTTTGCCCAGAGGCGTGTAAAGAAGAAAATATGGCGATTACATACAAAAGTTTTTTCATAAAAATATAGGATTTTTTGGCAAGATACGAAAAAAGACGAAAAAAAATTCATTTTTGCAATGAATTTGCAAGAAAAGCGTTATTATTGCGTTTAATTTTTCTGAAACAAAATCCAAGAAGCAATGAAAAAAATAGTGTGCAGTCTGTTTTTGAGCCTTTGGGCGGCAGTTTCAATGGCTCAATTACAAAACAATCAGTCAAAATTTGAGCCTGTATTTGATTTTCGAGCTACTCCTACCCGTTCGGCAAGCGGTATGCCCGGCGAAGCCTATTGGCAAAATCGTGCCGATTACGTTTTGAATGTAGAGTTGGATATTGAAAAACACCAAATCAAAGGCACTTTCAAAATCACTTATACCAACAACTCACCCGATAATCTGCCTTTCTTGTGGGTACAATTAGACCAAAACAAATTCAAAGCCGATTCGCGTGGTACTTTGGTACAAGCCTTAGAAGGTAGCAGAAACCGTGCCGATGCCACCGAAGGGTACAAAATTGAAAACTTGCGTGCCGCAGGCAAACCTGTGAAATTTATCGTTGACGACTCGCGTATGCAAATCCGTTTAGATGCTCCTTTGAAAGCTAAAGGTGGAAAAATTGATATTGAAGGCTCTTATTCCTTTGAAATACCCGAATACGGTGCCGACCGCACAGGACGTATCAAAATGGCAAAAGGCTGGATTTACAACATCGCCCAATGGTTTCCTCGTATGTGTGTGTATGACGACATCAAAGGCTGGAACGTTGAGCCTTATTTAGGTTCAGGAGAGTTTTATTTGGAATATGGAAATATTGAATACAAAGTTACTGCTCCTGCCAGTGTAGTAGTTTTAGGTTCAGGAGCTTTGCAAAACCCTGCTGAATGTTGGACTGCCGAACAGCTTAAACGTTGGGAGCAAGCTCGCAATAGCGACAAAACCGTAGATATTATTGCCGAAAATGAAGTTGGAACACCAGCTTCGCGTCCTGCGGGTAAGAGCAAAATTACTTGGCACTATAAAATAGAAAACACCCGCGATGCGGCTTTTGGTGCTTCTGAAGCCTTTATTGTAGATGCGGCTCGTATCAATTTGCCCAGCGGCAAAAAAATTCTTGCTATTTCAGGTTATACCCAAGAAAGTGTTGATAGAAATGCCAAAGGTGGCGGTTGGGAACGCTCTACCGAATACACCAAAGCCGCTATTGAGCATTATTCCAAAATGTGGTATGAGTTCCCTTATCCTACCGCAGTAAATATTGCGGGTAATATCGGTGGAATGGAATATCCCGGACTAAGTTTTTGCAGTTATCGTTCCAAAGGGGCAAGTCTTTGGGGCGTAACTGACCACGAATTTGGGCATAACTGGTTTCCAATGATTGTGGGCAATAATGAAAGACTTTACCCTTGGATGGACGAAGGTTTTAATACCTTTATCAATATTTACAGCACTCGTGAGTTCAATAACGGAGAGTTTAATGAAAGGGATTTTGATAATTTACGCCAACTTGTAATGCTATTCACCAATCCACGTAGGGAAGCTATCAGCACGTATCCTGATGTAGTACAAGACAGAAATTTGGGGATAACAGCTTATTACAAACCGGGTATTGGTATGTATTTGCTTCGTGAATACATTTTAGGACCTGAGCGTTTTGATTATGCTTTCCGTAGTTACATCAAAACTTGGGCTTTCAAACACCCTCAACCTTTTGATTTTTTCAATTTTATGAACAATGCCGCAGGCGAAGAGCTTGGCTGGTTCTGGAAGGCTTGGTTCTATGGCACAGGTACCATAGATTTTGAAGTTACCAATGTCGCCCCTTTCAAAGATGATTTCAAGAATGGAGCTGTGGTAGTTATTAAAAATAATGGTGATGTAATGCCCCTTGTTTTAGAGGTAACCGAAGAAGACGGTAAAAAAACGCGTATGAACCTGCCTGTGGAAATCTGGCAAAAAACCAATATCAAAGCTATCCGTACTTATACTACCAAAAAAGTAATTAAAGCCGAAATAGATCCTGATAAAAAACTTCCTGATATAGCGGGAGATAATGATGTATGGACACCCGAAATAGGAGCAAAACGTAAGGCAGAGGAAGAAGCCAAAGAAAAGCAAATGAGAGAAGAAAAACGCAAGCAGGAAGAAAGAGAAAAAATATTAGAAGAACTTTTGATTAAAAAAGAGCAACCTGCCGAAGAAAACGAAAGCGGTAAGGATAAAAAAAGAAAAAGAAAAAAATAGAAATGCCAAAGCCCTCATTCCGAGGGCTTTTTTATGCTTCTACCCAAGCACCTAATACAGAAACATCATCAATCTGCTCATTTTTACCTTTCCAAGACTCAAATTTTTCTTGTAAAAACTTTTCTTGCTCTTCAAAAGGCAACTGAATGGCTTGCAGTAGAATATCTTGAAAAGCTCTTTTACCCATTTTTTTGTTTTTTTCGCCGCCAAACTGGTCTTGATAGCCATCGGAAAAAAGGTAAATCTTGCAATTTTTCTCAAAATGAATTATCTGACTACCAAAAGATTGTAATTCATTTGCTCTTTCTCCGCCTATGCCTTGCTTATTTGGGCTGATTTCCTGAACTTTTTGGTCATCTATTACCAAAAATGCAGGACGATTAGCTCCTGCAAACTCAATTGTTTTTTCATTTTTATCAATTACGCACAAAGCTATTTCCATTCCGTCTTGTTGTTGGTTTGTTCCTTCTTGGTTCAAAGATTTGTAGAGTGTATAATCCAATTCTTGTAAAATTTGAGCCGCTTGGGTAATATTTTTAGCTACAATCGTATTTTCCAAAATAGATATTCCTAAACTGCTCATAAATGCCCCAGGAACGCCGTGCCCTGTACAATCGGCAAGTGCCAAAAAGGCTTTACCATTCCGTTCAATGAAATAGTAAAAATCGCCGCTCACAATATCACGTGGCTGATAAAACACCCAAAAACCTTTGAAAAAACTTAAAACTCTTTTTTTGTAAGGCAAAAGAGCGGTCTGTATATTTTTAGCATAACGAATACTTGCCAAAATTTCATCTTTTTGGTAGGCAAGTAGCTTATTTTGCTCATCAAGCAAATCTCTTTGGGTAAGAATTTCTTCTTTTTGTTGTTCTATTTCTTTATTTTTGAGTTGGAGCGTTTGAGCAAAGCGTTTTCTATTGAGGTAAGCCCGTCCCAAGCCAAAGGCAAGCAAAGCAGTAAGAATTGCAATAAGGGCTATTCCAATAATCAGGTAACTCTGTTTTTCAAGGGTTTGTTTTTTTAGTAAAGCATCTTTTTCAAAAAGTTCTTTTTCTTTGCGTTCTTTTTCAGCCTTGATGCGTGCTTCTTCTTTTAGTATTCGCTCTTTTTCCAAAGCATTTTCTTTGATTTTATTCTCCATTACAAGCAGATTGTTCTGCGAAGCTAATAACTCATTTTCTTGTTTTTGCTGTTTTTGAAGCATTTGAGCCTCCAACATCTGCAATTTTTTGATTTCATTTTCTTTGCGTAGCAGATTATTTTCTATCTCTTTTTGTTTGTACTCGTAAGTGTTTTGAAGTTTTGCCATATTGGCTGTTAGCTCCTCGTTTTGTATTTGGTTAAGTTCGTCTTGGTAACGCATTTCATACTCAACTATATCTCTGATACTTGCACCTCGCTGTATTTTTAGTAAAATCATATCGTAGTAGCCACCAACTTTTTCGTTTCGGGCACCTATTTTTTCAGCAATTGATAAGGCTTCTTGTATAAGTTCTTCGGCTTTATTGTAATCTTTTTGCAACATATAACACCTTGCCAAATTACGTTTGGCAATAGAGAGATTGTACTGGTCTTTCAGCTCTTCTGCAAGCAGAATGGCATTATTCAAATACTTCATAGTTATTTCTATACCTTCATCGCCTTTTGATTTTTTAAGAAAAATATTGCCCAAGTTGATATAATTGAGCATTTGCAGACGCTTGTTATTGATTTTTCCACTCAAAGCCAAACTTTCTTTCAAATACTCTTCTGCTTTCAAGAGTTCTTTTTCTTTGAAATAAATAATTCCGATGTTGTTCAGATTAGAAGCTATTTGCCTTTCATCTTTAATTTCACGACTAATTTTCAGGGCTTTCTCATAAAATTCCAATGCCCAAGAGCTATTGTTTTGAAAACGATAAATTTCACCGATATTGTTGTAGTTAGCGGCTTCAATACGTTTATTTCCGAGTTTTTTAGAGAGTTCAAGGCTTTTCAGATAGCAATCCAAAGACTTATCATAAGTTCCTAAATTTCGGTAGGTATTCCCCAAATTTAGATAACTTCGCATCAATTGGTCTTCGTTTTTTTGTTTTTGGGCAAACTCTATGGCTTTGAGATGATTTTCTTCTGAAAGTTTATAGTTCCCTTCATTCCGATAAGCCAAGCCCTCAAAATAATAACTTCTGATAAGCCCATTGGTGTATTTGATTTTCTGAGAGTGTTGAAGAGCCTGTTGAAAATACTCGTGAGCTTTCACGAAGTTTCTGTTATCGGTGTGCAAATCCCCCGCCCTGATAAGCAGAAGCACCCAGTTGGTATCTTTTTGAGTATTTTCTGAGATTTTCTTTTCAACTTCAGCCAAAGTCTGTGCTTGAAGCGAAAAGATAACATTACTCCACAAGAGTAACCAAAACCACTTCATACTTTATTTTTCGGGTTGTAGGTAAAAGGTTTTAGTGAGCAAGTCCTGAATTTCTACTTGTAGAGATTTGTAGCCCTTTTTCTGCAAATGTAAGATATTTTTTTCATTCAAAGGAACTTGTAAAGAAAAATTGCCTTCTTTATCGGTGGTGAGTTGTGTGTGTGGCGATTTTTCTAAAAATACTACCACACCTTGCAAAGGCTTACCCGTAACGGCATCTAATACTTGGGCTTGCCAAATTTCTGATGCGTTTAGCCCTGCGGCTTGCTCAGTATTAAAGGCTCGGCTTTCCTTGTCTGCCTTGAACTTTTGAGGGCGGTTTGTAGCTCTTTGTTTTTTTTCAATTTGCTCTTGTTTTACTTTTTTATCATCTTTTTCTGCAAAAGCAGACTGAATTTCCTCTACTTCTCTGGTTTCTTGCTTAGGAGTTACATTTTTTTCTGTTTCTTTTCTGCTTTCAATAATAGAGGCATCATCTTGTTTGATTTCGGGTGGAGTTTCCTGTATCTTTTGCAAAGGCTGAGCCTCTGTTCCGTCTATGTAGTTTCTTTGAGCAGAACTTGTTTCTTTGGGAGGGCGAATAGTTTGAATTTCCATTCTTTGCGTAGAGTTTTGCCTTTCTTCAATATTTTTTTGTGCTTCTGTTGTTTGAGGAGTTAGTTTGGGTTCTTGCTGATGCTGATTGACGTTGGGTTCGCTTTTCTCTAAGGCAATTGGGGTTTCTATGCTCACTTCTTGGGAAAGCCATACAATAATGCCTAAAATGCCCAGTAAAATAGCAACCGAAGCGGCAATAGCCCGCCAAGATACATTTTTACGTTGGTATTGAGGCAGTTTTTGTGTAAGTTCGGCAATATCTGCCTTGAAAGTTGCTTTATCAAGACTTTGCAAACCTTCAAAGGCTTCTTGTTCAAAAGGGTTTTCTGAAAGAAATTGCTCAAAGTTGGCTTTTTCTTGCTCATCAAAGCCTTTTTGCCAAAACTTTTCTAATTTTTGTTCAAAATCAATATGTTTTTTGCTTTTATCCATTGGTTCGCTTACAAAATATTCCACAAGAGTACAATCCAAATGTACTGAAAGCCATTTTTTTCCATAAAAATTCGTAAGTTCCTTTTGCCATTTTGTATGTAGCTTTTTACTTTACTCATTTCGTAGCCTGTCTGCTGGCAAATTTCCTGATAGCTTTTCTTTTCCAAATAAAATAGCTTGATACAAATTTTTTGCTCATCAGAAAGCATTTCCAAGCCTTTTTCTAATATTTGCAAGGCATTTTCACTTTCATCAGGGTCTTCACTCGTAAGATGCCAAAAGGCAGGTTTTTCCATATTTTCTTCTTCACTATCTAACCAAAATTCTTGTAAAAAGATTTGATTTTTCTTGCGAAGTGCCATTAAGCACTCATTCCGAGCCAGTACATAAAGCCAAGATTTGAAATTGCTAACTTCTGTTTGTGAGGCTTTTTGAGCAAGTTTTTCAAAAATTTGCATTACCATATCTTTGGCTTGCTCACGGTCTTTGAAATATTTGAGGCACAAGCCGTATAGGAGTGTCATATAGCGTTCATACAAAATGCCAAGCAAATTCATATCTTGCTTCTGACGAAATTGCGTCAAAAGTGCTTCATCGGAAAGATTTTCATATTTTTTGGTTTTAAGAAAAACCACTTCTACAAAAATTTATTGACTTTCAAATATTTGCAAAAAAAACCTCTAAAAACGAATTTGGGTTCGTGATGTCTAATATCTTGTTGCTACTCTCCAATACGTTAATGTTTGTGAGGGCGTTTTTTTATCATTCCCCCGCGTGTATCTTTGATGCTGTGCATAATGATAAAGGCTTCGGGGTCAATTTGTTCTACTTCCGATTGCAAACGAGCTACTTCCAAGCGTGTAATGACCGTGAAAATTACATCAATCGGGGCAGGTGGAGTATTTTCGGGGGTATAACCTCGTTTCCCCTGATAGATGGTTACACCTCTGCCCATTTTGTGAATGATCATCATACGAATTTCCTCGCTAAATTTAGAAATAATCGTAACACCCGTGTATTCTTCAATACCTTCCAAAACGAAATCTACGGTGCGTGAAGCGGCAAGGTAGGTAAGAATGGCATACAGAGCTGTTTCAATAGAAAGCAAGTAGGCGGCAACTGAAAAAATGATAATATTGAAAATCAAAATCACATCGCCGACGGTAAGTCCTGTTTTTTTGCTCAAATAAATTGCCAGCACCTCTGTTCCGTCCAGAACTGCCCCGCCTCGCACTGCCAAGCCAATTCCACCGCCTAAAAAAAATCCACCAAAAGCCGCTACAAGCAATTTGTCGGAAGTAATGGTAGGATAAGGGAAAAAAGCCACTGCAAGTGCCAAACCTACAATAGCAAGCACACTGCTAATGGTAAAACCTTTCCCAATCTGCTTCAAACTTAAAACTAAAAATGGAATGTTGATGAGTATGAGCAAAATAGGCAAAGAAAGCGGAGTAAATTTGGCTGTCAGCATTGAAATTCCCGTAACACCGCCATCAATAAACTGATTGGGTAGTAAGAAACCTTTTAGCCCAAACCCCGCTGAAATAATTCCCAAACCAATGAGCAGTATTTTTTTGACAAAGTTTGCAAAACGAGTTTTCATTGATTGATGAGTTTCATTCAAAATTAAGTGATAATTTTCTATTTTACTAAAAATTGCCTGATTTATGTTCAAACATTAGAAAGTTTTTGAGGCTCTTGGTGGCTTTTCGTAAAGAAAAATCTATATTTTGTAAAAAATGAATACGCATTTTTCGGTAAATTATTATTTTGGCTAAAAATTTATCAAAATGAAACTAATCTTTGCGTCTTTGTTTTTTCTTTTGGGCTTTGCAGTAGAGGCTCAAAAAATTTCTTGGCTATTTGAAAGCAAGGAAAATGATACAGGAATGTTGCAGACAGCTATCTCTTTGGAAGTAAATGGTAGAAAACATTTTATCAAGAATGGTTCAGGAGGGTTTCAGGAAATACCCAAATCCAATTACAAAGATAAAAACTACAAAATTCCGTCTAATGCACTCACCGCCTGCTATGGCTTTTGGGGAGGTTTGCAAACTACTTTGTATGTAGTGCAAAATGGCAATTTCTTGGAAGTCAAAGAAGGTTTTTTAGATTCGGAAGCCCCAAGAGTTGCTCTAACTTACAAAACTATCAAACGCATCAGTTTTGGTAAGCAGTAAAACTTTGTAGCCTTAAAAGCTATGCTTGCCTATTAAATTTTGCCCCTTTCAGGATATTTATGGATTAGTTCCAATCCAAAAGGGGCAAAGGTGTGTAAGCGTTTTGGGTGAGTTTTATTTTACATCATTACAAAAAAATCACTCTACCACAACTCCCATTTTACAGAACTTTTCAATGCGTTGTTCAATACGCTTTTCAGGTTCAATTTTTTCTAACTTTTTGATATTTTCTAAAATCACCTTTTTCAGGGTAGCGTACATTTTCTGTGGGTTTGTATGAGCCCCGCCCAAAGGCTCTTCAATGATACCATCAATGAGTTTATGCTTCAGCATATCGGAGGCAGTAAGGCTCAATGCTTCGGCGGCTTGCTCTTTGTAGTCCCAACTACGCCAAAGAATAGAACTGCAACTTTCAGGAGAAATTACCGAATACCAAGTATTTTCCAGCATAAGCACTTTATCGCCAATACCAATGCCCAATGCTCCCCCCGAAGCTCCTTCGCCAATAATTATGCAAATAACAGGAACTTTCAGCATCATCATTTCTTTCAGATTTCGGGCAATGGCTTCGCCTTGTCCTCGCTCCTCGGCTTCAATGCCCGGAAAAGCCCCAGGTGTATCAATGAACGTAACGATAGGCTTTTTGAACTTTTCGGCGAGTTTCATTAGGCGTAAGGCTTTGCGATAACCTTCGGGATTGGGCATACCAAAATTTCTGTACTGACGTTGTTTGGTATTTCTGCCTTTTTGTTGCCCTATAAACATAATAGTTTGCTCGCCAATTCTACCGAAACCGCCTATCATAGCTTTATCATCACCTACGTTTCGGTCGCCGTGTAGTTCAATAAATTCCTCGCACATATTTTCAATGTAATCCAGCGAATAAGGGCGTTCGGGGTGGCGAGAAAGTTGTACTCTTTGCCAGCGTGTTAGATTTTGGTAGGTTTCTTTTTTGAGGTTGATGAGTTGCTCTTCTACTGCCGCAATTGCCGAAGTCAAATCTACTTTACTATTTTCGGCGAGTTGCTTCATTTCCAATATTTTTGCCTCCAATTCGGCAATAGGTTGCTCAAAATCTAATAGTACCATTGATTTTTTTGAGTTTAATTGTTCCAAAATTTACGAATAGTTTCAGCCACTTGGGCAAGTTCTTCTTGTGAAGCGGCTCTTTTGTTGGCAAAATTCATATCTGCCATACTATTGATGGGAATCAGATGTACGTGTGCGTGAGGAACTTCCAAACCCACTATCGCTACCCCAATTCTTTCGCAAGGGACAGCTTTTTGAATGGCTAAAGCTACTTTTTTAGCGAAAACGTGCAAACCTGCCAGCGTTTCATCATCTAAATCAAAAATATAGTCAATTTCTTTTTTAGGAATTACCAGCGTATGTCCTTTACTAACGGGAAATATATCCAAAAATGCCAGATAATGTTCGTTTTCGGCAATTTTGTGGCAAGGAATTTCGCCTGCAACGATTTTACTAAAAATAGAAGCCATTGGTTCAGATTTTAGATAATTTTTTACAAGATATTGCTTTTGCTCAAAAAAGCCACTCAAAAATTTTCGCCAAATTAGCACTTTTGCACAAAAAAAACAAATCTTATGGCGATTGGAGCATTTGGGGGCTTCTAACAAAAAATCATCAATCTATCTTTATTTGTGTAAAAATTTTGTAATTTTGCGTGGTTTTTCACTAAAAATTTTTACTGCTGTGGATTTATTTGAACGTTTGCTGAAAGATAGAGGACCTCTCGGACAACATTCCAAAGAGGCTCACGGGTATTTTACTTTTCCCAAATTAGAGGGGGAAATAGCTCCAAGAATGAAATTCAGGGGCAAAGAAGTGCTTACTTGGAGTTTGAACAATTATCTGGGGCTTGCCAATCACCCCGAAGTACGCAAAGCTGATGCCGAGTCTGCCGCCAAATGGGGACTTGCTTATCCTATGGGAGCAAGAATGATGTCGGGTAACTCAGATTTGCACGAAGAACTTGAAAAACGTCTTGCCAAATTTGTAGGCAAAGAAGATGTAGTTTTGCTAAATTATGGCTATCAGGGCATTATGTCGGCGATTGATGCTCTAATGACTCGCCACGATGTAATTGTATATGATTCACTTTCTCACGCTTGTATCATTGATGGGGTACGCTTGCACTTGGGTAAGCGTTTTGTTTATCCTCACAACGATATGGAATCTTTGGAAAAGCAACTCCAAAGAGCTACTCGTATCATTGAGCAAACAGGTGGCTCTATTTTGGTAATTACCGAAGGCGTTTTTGGAATGGAAGGTACTACGGGTAATCTGAAAGAAATTGTTGCTCTCAAAAAGAAATACGAGTTCCGCCTTATGGTTGATGATGCTCACGGCTTTGGTACAATGGGCAAAACAGGTGCAGGTACAGGCGAGCATCAGGGCGTACAAGACGGCATTGATATTTATTTTTCTACTTTTGCTAAATCTATGGCAAGTATCGGGGCATTTTTAGCCGCTGATGCCCAAGTTTGCGATTTCCTTCGCTACAATATGCGTTCGCAAATTTTTGCTAAAACCTTGCCTATGGTACTTGTAGAAGGTGCTTTGAAACGTTTGGAACTCCTGCAAACTCGTCCCGAATTGCGTGAAAATCTTTGGAAAATTGTAAATGCTCTGCAAAGCGGTCTGAAAGAAAAGGGCTTTAATATTGGTAGAACCGTTTCCCCTGTTACTCCTGTGTTTTTCCAAGGTGGTAAAGGTGAGGCTACCAAAATGGCTATGGATTTGAGAGAAAACTACAATATTTTCTGCTCTGTGGTAGCTTATCCTGTTATTCCCAAAGATAGAATTATGCTTCGCCTGATACCTACGGCGGTGCATACTTTGGAAGATGTAGCTGAAACTATTGCCGCTTTTGAAGAAGTTGCCGTAAAGCTCAAAGATGGTGCCTATGCGGGCGATACGATTGCCGTTCCAATGGTCTAAATATTCTTTCATAGCCCTCTTGTGTCTTTGGCAAGAGGGCTAAAAAATATACCTATGACAAAACGCTTTATCGCTTTATTTCAATGGATTAGCTTTTCTCTTTGGGCTCAAGATATTTCCAAAATTGATAGCCTTCAAAATACTTTACCCAATGCCCATACCGAAAGCCAAATCCAGATTTTACTTCAACTCAATGATGAATTTTTAGGTTTTGATACCCCAAAGGCTATCCGATACGCCCAAGAAGCTCTGAAAAAAGCCCAAACCCTTGAAAACAAAATTTTAATGGCTTCCTCGCATACCCATCTTGCCAATGCTTATTTGCAAAGAAGTGAAGCCAAAGATATTCAGGAGGCGTATAAAAATTATACACAAGCTCTCAATTTGCTTGAAAAAAATAGTTCGGAGCAAGCCCAAAAAGCCAAAGCAAAAACTTTAAGTGGTTTAGCCAATGTTTATTTTCAATGGGGCGAGTATAAAGAGGCTTCTCTGCTGAATTTGGAATCCTTGAAAATTCGTGAAAAATACCAAGATGAGTACGGCAAAGCTCGTTGTTACAATACCGCAGGGATTATTTATGATGCACTCGGCGACTACAAACAAGCCGTTGTAGAATACACCAAAGCCCTAAATATTTACGAAAAACTCAAAAAAAAGCGTGAAATTGCAGGCGTTTTAGATAATTTGGCTTCTTCGCTCAAATTACAACTGCAAACCTCTGGAAATGCCACTCCTGATTTTTCTCAAATTATTGATTACTACAATCGTTCCTTGAAAATTAGCGAGGAACTGCAAGACCATTTTGCCATTTCACGCACCCTCAACAATTTGGGAATTTTGGCTCAAAGCCAAAAAGATTACGAAAAAGCACAAAAATATTATGAAAAATCTTTGGAAAGTGCTGTGCTTTGCAAAGAAAAGCAAGGATTAGCCAATACTTATGCCAATCTGGCACGCCTTTATGGCGAAAAAGAACAATGGAACGATGCCTTGCGTTTTTATGAAAAAGCCTTAGAAATTGCTGATGAAGCCCAAGCCAAGCAAGAGCTATTTCTCATTTTCAGGGAGCGTTCAAAAATCTATGCCCAAAAGGGCGATTTTCAGAGTGCTTATACCGACTTGCTTGCTTCCAATGTTTTAGAAAAACAACTCAACGATTTGGAGAATTTGCGAGTTATCAATAGCCTTACTAGCAAATATGAAAGCGAAAAATATCAGAAGGAAATAGATAAATTGCGTTACGAAGCTACTATCCGAGAGCAAGAAAACCGAATTTTTTGGGGCTTTGCAGGCTTTGTTATATTTTTAGCGGTAGTTTCGGCGTTTTTCTATTACAGGCAATCCCAACTGAAAGAGAAATTGAACCAAGCCAACCAAAGTAAGCCATCTTGATGAAAATTGTTTTTATGGGAACACCCGAATTTGCTGTTCCTTCACTTAAAATTTTGGTAGAAAATCGGTATTCTATTGTAGGAGTGATTACTGCACCTGACAAACCCGCAGGCAGGGGGAAACAATTACAGATGTCGGAAGTAAAAGCCTATGCTTTGAGCAAAAATTTACCTTTGCTCCAACCTACCAATCTCAAAAGTCCTGAATTTATTGAGGAGTTAAAAAATTTGCAAGCCGATTTGCAAGTAGTGGTGGCTTTTCGTATGCTACCCGAAGTGGTGTGGGCAATGCCTCCCTTAGGAACATTTAATTTACACGCTTCTTTGCTCCCCAAATACCGAGGTGCCGCTCCTATCAATTGGGCAATTATCAATGGAGAAACAGAAACAGGGGTTACCACTTTTTTTCTCAAACACGAAATAGATACAGGAAACATCATTTTCCAAGAAAAAGAACCCATTTACTTTGAAGATACCGCAGGAACGCTCTACGAAAGGCTTATGCATAAAGGGGCAGAACTTGTGCTTAGAACCGTTCAGGCGATTGAAAAGGGAAACTTGCAAACTTATGAGCAGAAGGGAGAGGTAAGCCACGCTCCCAAGATTTTCAAAGAAACTTGCCAAATTGATTGGAATAAATCAGCCTTACAATTGTATAATTTCGTCAGGGGGCTTGCTCCTTACCCTACTGCCTGGACTTTGCTAAAAGAAAAATATTGCAAAATTTTTCAAATCAATCCAAAAGTATTAGATTGGGAACTTAAAGCGGAAATAGGTTCTTTCAGCGTTCAAGGAAATAAACTTGCTTTTATGAGCCAAGAAGGTTGGATAGAAGTTCTGCAATTACAGCTGGAAGGCAAAAAGCGTATGAACACACAAGAATTTCTTAATGGTTTTCGGGAATGGTTAGTTTGATTGTTGCGGCTTCGGAAAATAATGTGATTGGTAAGGAAGGCAAACTCCCTTGGCGTCTGAAAGATGATATGCAGTTTTTCAAAAAACTTACTACTTCACACGTACTTATTATGGGCAGAAAAACCTTTGAATCTCTGCCCAAAGTGCTTCCCAATCGGGTGCATATCATTGTTTCGCGTGATAAAAACTATGATGTTGCTGACGAGAATTGCTATGTTATCAATATTTTAGATGAAGCCATTGATTTTGCCCGAACTTTTTTGGGCAAGCAGATTTTTATTATTGGCGGAGGCTCTATTTACGAACAAGCTATCAAAAAGAAGGCTGTCAATAAAATTTACCTCACACGCGTAAAGGCTCACGTTGAAGGCGATACCTTTTTCCCTGAAATTTCTCCCAAAGATTGGCAAGAAGTAACCCGTACCTCTTTTCCTAAAAACGAAAACAACGAATTTCCCTTTGATATTATTGAATACGAAAGAGTTGGCTAAAAAATTCTATTGCTTCGCTCAAAAAAGGTACATTTTTGAAACAAAAAAATTTTTCTTGCGTTTAGCTAATAGAAGTTTTTGGCTTAATCATTTTTTACCACAACTTCTTTTTTACAAATCAGGAACGCAAATCCTGTAAATCTTGTAAAATTCAATCTTGGAACATATTTTTTGATATGAAAATCGGTATTGTTTGCTATCCAACCTTCGGAGGCAGTGGTGTAGTAGCTACGGAACTGGGCAAGGCTTTGGCTCAAAAAGGTCATCAGATACATTTTATTACCTATTCGCAACCTGTAAGGTTAGATTTTTTCAACGAAAATATCTACTACCACGAAGTATATATCCCGAGTTACCCGCTTTTTCAGCACGCTCCCTACGAATTGGCTCTGACAAGTAAAATTGTTGATGTAGCGACCAATATTGAGTTAGACCTTCTGCACGTACATTATGCAATTCCTCACGCTTCGGCGGGTATTTTGGCAAGGCAAATATTGGCTACCAAAGGTATCAGCCTGCCTGTAATTACTACCTTACACGGCACGGATATAACATTGGTAGGGAAAGATCCTTCTTTTAAGCCTGTTGTTACGCATAGCATCAATCTTTCTGACGGCGTAACTACTGTTTCAGAAAGTTTGAAAAAAGACACCTATGCCCATTTTGAAGTTACCCAAGAAATTGAAGTAATCCCCAACTTCATAGATTTAAGCAAATTCAAAAGGCAGAAAAAAGAGCATTTCAAAAAAGCTATTTGCCCCAATGACGAGAAATTGCTTATTCATACCTCCAACTTTCGTAAAGTCAAGCGAATTGAAGATGTAATTGCTGTTTTTGCAGAAGTAAAAAAGCAAATCCCTGCCAAACTGCTTTTGGTGGGCGATGGACCCGAAAGACCTAAAATAGAGCAATTGTGTCGCGATTTGGAAATCAGTCGCTGTGTGCATTTCTTAGGGAAATTAGATGCCGTAGAAGAGGTGCTTTCGGTAGCTGATATTTTTCTGATGCCTTCGGAAACTGAAAGTTTTGGACTGGCGGCACTGGAAGCAATGGCTTGCGAAGTGCCTGTCATTTCTTCTAACGCTGGGGGCTTACCCGAACTGAATATTCAAGGGGTTACAGGCTTTCTGAGCAATGTAGGTGATGTAAAAGATATGGTAGAAAAAACACTTTTTGTTTTGAAAGATGAAAATCTACCTACTTTTCGTGCCAATGCCTTTGCTCGTGCCAAAGAATTTGAAATTTCTAAAATTGTACCTTTGTACGAAAGTTATTACGAAAAAGTTTTGGAAAGAATACACGCCGAAAGCAGTTTGCCAAAATCTATCTAACGCCTCTGGTATTACGAGGGATATTGGTTGTGTCTTTTTCCAACTCGGTTTGTTCTTGTTGCAATTTATTTTTTACTACATACACATAGCTTAGTGTATTGAAGTCGGTAGAAAGGCGTACATCAATATCGTGAAAAGTTGAAGTTTTTTGTGGGTTGATGCGTTCTACCACGCCCACCATAATTTTTTCGGGGAAAAACACATTATAGCCCGAAGTAATTACGGTATCGCCTATTGCCACTGGAATTGAAAGCGGAATATCTTTGAGCTTGGTATAACGAAAATTACGACTATCCCACTGAATATAGCTCAAATAAGGTTCGCCTTGCAAATTTTTGAGCTTTACTTTTACAGAAAAAGTGCTTTGGTTATGTAGAATAGTAGAAACCACTGCATAATGCTCTGAAACCTCTATTACTCTACCCACAATACCTTCCGAAGTGATAACACCCATATCTTTCTGAATGCCGTCGGCAGAACCTTTTTCAATGGTTATGAAATTGCGAAGTTTGTGAATGGTTTTATTGACAACTTTGGCAGGCTCAAATTGGTATTTGGAAATAATTGCTTCGTTGCGAATAGGGGTGAGGCTTTCAAAGCGACTTTGCTTCAGACGCATCAGCTCGTTATTGAGGCGGGCATTTTCTTCGCTCAAAGCCTGATTGACCTGTCGCAAATGGAAATAGCTATTTAATTCATTTGCCCAAGCGTTGAGCTTTCCTGAGAAAGCAGAAGCCGTATTCAAAAAATATGCTTTTTGATAATTGTTGAACCTGACAATCATCAAAAAGCAAATGATTTGCAAAATCAGAAACAAGAAAGTTGCCCGAAAGCGATAGATGAAATCAAAAATGGCTTGCATTGCTCAAATTTGAAGCGGCTCAAAGAGCCTTTTAGGTCATCAGTACCTTTTTATAGGCTTGTAGATTTTTTAGGGCAATGCCTGTACCTCTTACCACAGCTCGCAAGGGGTCTTCGGCAACGTGTACGGCTAACTTGGTTTTTTGAGAAAGACGCTTATCCAAACCTTTGAGCAAAGCCCCTCCGCCTGTCAAATGAATACCATTTTGGTAAATATCGGAAGAAAGCTCTGGCGGCGACATTTCCAAAGCATTTAGCACGGCATCTTCAATCTTAGAAATGGATTTATCCAAGCAGAAAGCTATTTCCTGATAGCTTACCTTGATTACTTTGGGAATACCTGTCATCAAATCTCTACCTCTTACTTCATATTCGGGTGGGGGATTGTCCAGCTCGGCAAGTGCCGAACCTACTTCCATTTTAATTTTTTCGGCAGTTCTTTCTCCCACAAGCAAATTATGCTGTCTTCGCATATAGTCGGCAATATCGCGTGTGAATACATCACCTGCTACACGTATAGATTGGTCGCAAACAATTCCCGAAAGGGCAATAACCGCAATTTCGGTAGTACCTCCACCAATATCTACAATCATTGAGCCTACGGGTTGCTCAATATCTATGCCTATACCGATAGCGGCGGCAATAGGCTCATAAATCATATAAACTTCTTTTGCCCCTGCGTGTTCGGCAGAGTCTTTTACTGCCCTTTTTTCTACCTCTGTAATACCCGAAGGGATACAAATTACCATTCGGTATGAAGGCTGAAAGAGTTTTCGGCGAGAATCTACCATTTTTATCATACCGCGAATCATCTGTTCGGCGGCGGTAAAATCGGCAATTACGCCATCTTTCAGAGGGCGAATGGTTTTAATTTCGCTATGCGTTTTTTCGTGCATTTGCATAGCCATTCTGCCAATGGCAAGCACTTTGCCTGTTTTGCGGTCTATGGCAATAATAGAAGGCTCATCTACCACAATTTTATCTTTGTAAATGATAAGTGTATTGGCAGTGCCTAAATCTATGGCTATATCTCCTGAAAAAAAATCAAAAATTCCCATTGTTACAAAAAAAGGCTTTTATTAGAATTACGAAATATTGTGGAAAAAGTTTCTTGTTTTACCCAAAATCAGGATAAGAAAACCTCAAAAGGCTTAAATTCGTGCAAAAATACAGAGTTTTTTTTGCAAAACAACATTTGTGAAAAAAAATGTTTTACTTTTTGCTCTGCTGAGCTTAACGTGTAAGATTTTTCCTCAAAAATTTGTTTGCTTCAAAAATTATACTTAAATTTCTGCTCATTCAAACAAACCCCTTACGATTATGTCTTATTACAGAATTATTGACGGCAAAAAGTATGATGACGAGCTTCTCAAAGCCGCCGAAGAAGCCGTAAAAGGTCAGGGCGATGGACGTATTTCTTTGAAAGATGCCCAAGTGCTTTTAGACAAGGTGAAAGATGGCAATTCTTACACCGACATTGAAAAAGACACAATGGCGTACATTCGCGAGAATTTCAAATGGACAGAAGAAGCTGATGAGTGGTTCCGTACTGAAATCCGTAAATGGGCGGCAACCAAAGGCAAGGATTAGGCAAGAAAAAAACCTATAAGGGGAAACTCTTATAGGTTTTTTGATGAATCAAGGTCTTTCTTCTACTCTTCCCCCCACACTTGCTGTTACTTTCTTTCCTTGCTTGTGTAAGTTTTCTATTTCTTGGATTATCATATCTCTGTACTTTACGTTGGTAAAGTGCATACTTTTGGCTTCTTTCAGAAAATCCATACTATCGCCGCCACTTGCCAAATAATCGGAAGTGGCTACTCGGTAGATTTTATTATCTTCAATGGGTTCGTTATTGATAAGCACATCTTTGAGCTTTCCACCCTGAATAAGCACTTTTGAGTTGGAAATAGCAATATTGCGAACTGCCACCAAGTATTCAAAAAGTTTTCGCATTGTTTTGCCGTCTATTTCCAGAACAACAAGTTCATTTTCAAAGGGCATTAGCTCAAAAATATCGCTGACTTTAATAGCTCCTGCGGGTATGCTGGTTCGTAAGCCGCCAAAAGTTACAAAGCCCAAATCTACTTTTTTACCAAGTTCTCGGTTAGCCCGCTGTTGGCACATATCTGCCACGAGATTACCCAAAGGGGTTTCATTTACTTTTCTGCCATTCGCAATTTCTGTTTCGGCATAGCCAATCACTCTTTGCATTTGAGCATCTAACTGCTTTTTGTAAGGCTCAATAGTTTGTAGAGTTTGGGCATCTTCTTTTACCGAGGCATTTACTTCGGTAAATTGAACATTTCTTTGTGAAATTTGATACAAAGAGGGTTTGCAAGCAACTGCAAGAAAAACCCACAAAAGAAAAACAAACTTTTTCATAGCTTATGGCAAACTGGCTTTGAATTTTTGATATTCGGCTTTACTATCGGGTTTATTGGTAGGGCAATTGATAGCCTGAGCCTTCTGATTGATAGCCTCTACTCGGTTGCCGGGATTGGGGTGTGTGCTTAAAAATTCGGGGGGCGTTTGGGCTCCGCTTTGAGTAAGTTTAATAAAAAAATCGGCGGCACCATTGCAACGATATTGCGTACCCGATAAGTATTCTACCGAAAAGGCATCGGCTTCGTACTCGTGGTCGCGACTGAAACGCAAACCTGCAAGAGCATTAGCAAGGTTTTTCAGGTCTTGCCCGCCTCTTTGCCCTAAAGCAATTTCTACGAGTAAAGCTACACCAAATTGTTTTTCCAGCTGTCGTGCAGAATGTTGGCGGTCGGCGTGGGCAATTTCGTGTCCCATAACGCCTGCAAGTTGGTCTTCGGTTTCCAGATATTTGATAAGCCCCGTATAAACAAAAATGTATCCACCGGGCGTACAAAAAGCATTCAGCGTTTTATCGTCTTGAATAATTCTCACTTCCCAATTGAAGCGGTCTTTGAGTTCTACTTTTCCTGAATTGAGAATATTTTGTGTAATGCGGTTGATATGCCGATAGGCTTCGGGGTAGCGTTTTTCATCAAGAACAGGGTAGGTTTGCGGGTCCGATAAAATTTGGTCTCTTACTTGCAAGCCCAGATTTTTTTGGTATTCTATGCCAAAAATAAGCGGCTTTTTGCAAGATTGCAAAATGAGCAAAGTAAAGCTCAAAAAAACGAACAAGGCAATAGCACGTTTCATTGTTGGTTGAGTTTTGAGGTTGATGTTGTTAGGTTTATGCGTTTTAGTGCTATGTGGCAAAGTTAAAAAAACTTTCCGAAAATCAATCAAAAAGTAGATAGGGTTTGAGTTTTTGTAGTGTAGTTTCATCAATGGCTTTGATTTTCGCAAAATCTGTTTCATCTTTGAATTTGCCGTGTTGCAGACGATAATTTACAATGGTATTTGCCAAACGAAAACCAATGTAAGGGTGATTTTTCAAATCCTCTGTGCTAGCGGTGTTGATAGCGATTTTTTTCCAAGAATTAGGCGAGATATAAGCGTATTTTTTCAGACTGCTGATAGAAATACTATCCAAGCCCCATACTTCACCGATTTGCTCCATACTTGCAAATCCGCCTAATTTTTCTCTGTATTTGATGATATTCATAGCTCTTTTTTCGCCGATGCCTCGTAGTTTTTTCAGGCGGGCGGTATCGGCTTGGTTCAAGTCAAATTTGCTTATTTTTTGTTGAAAATCTTTTCTGTTTTGGAGGCTGTCTTTATAGATGAATTTTCTTTCGGAGTACTCTTGCTTATTTTCTCTTGTATATTGCCTAAATGATTTTTTTTCGTTTTTTTTCTGCCAACTTACATTTTCTATGGTAATGAAGGGTTCAAGAGTTTGGTAAAGGTCTTCGGGGAAATCATATACGCGAAGTAAATCTTCTTTTTTACGAAATTTGCCACCTTTTTTTCGGTAATTTTCAATGCGTTGGGCAACCTTTTCGCTCAAACCCAATTTGAGCCACTCCTCTTTGGAAATTTTGTTGGGGTCAAAAGGGGATAGCTCAATTTCAGGGAAAATGGGTTCGTTGTTGGGTTGTAAGTTTTCCAAATAAGCTACTATGCTATCCTGAAAAAACTTATTAGCTGAATTTTCAAATCTTTGCCTGATGAGCAAAGTTTGCATAAAAGGCAAAAAAAGCAAAAGCCCAACAATTGCAAAAAGTAATATTGTGCCATTGGTTTCCTTTTGCGAAAAACCAAAAGCATTTCGGATAACTTTTTGCAGATAAGAAAGCATACCATTTGAGATTTTGGTGGCACAACTTGCACTTGAAACAGAAAAAAGGGTTTTTAGAAAGCAGATGTATATTTTACACCTTTGAACTCCCAAAATTCAAACTTAGAACTTTCAAACTTTTGACTTTTATCATTCACATTAGGTAGAATGTCCGTTGGTCTGATAGTGTATGTTTTTTTCTGTTTCGTCCAGCAAATTAGGAATTTCAATCTTAAAAATTGTACCTACATTTATTTCGGAGTGCATATCTATTGAGCCTTGCAGTTTGGTAATAGTTTCTTTCACAATAAAAAGCCCTAAACCAGCCCCTTGGCTTTTTTCGGTAGCTCTATAAAACATATTAAACACTTTGCCCAAATGGTCTTTGCCAATGCCTTGTCCATTATCAGAGATAGTGATACTTGCTTTTTCTCTGCTTACTTCCACCTGAATTTTTACGTGAGCTTGTACATTTTCGCGATGATATTGTATGCTATTGCTAATGATATTGTTGAGTATAATGGCAATCCTGTTTCTATCGGAAACAAAAGGCAAATCCTGACGGATACTAATGATTTTCTTGACTTTATCGTAGCCTACATCAGTTTTTCGCTGGTTCAGCACCTCATTGAGCAGTTCTCGGAAAGAGATATGAACTTTTGAAACATCTACACGGGCATTTCTGAGCAAATCGGTGAGTTCTTTGGTATATAGGTCTAATTTTCTGATGCTTCGCTCTTGCATTTCCAAATACATCATCAGGTTATCTTGATTTTTATCTTGCTTCATTAGTTGTATTAGTCCGATGAGCGATTTGAGTGGCGAGCTTAATTCGTGAGAAATGCTATACACAAATCTATCCAATTCTTCATTTAGCTTTTTCAATTCCTCGTTTTGTCGCAATAAATCGGCTGTTTTTTCTTCCATAATGCGTTGCAAAGCGGCATTTTTTTCGGCTTCCATTCGTTTTTTATCTTTCTCTTTCAAAATTTGCGTTTCTTTGCGTACAACTTCCAAACGTGTTTTATGAAAACGTACCAAAAGCCCCAAAGAAATAGTAAGCACGTACAAAATATAGCCAATGTGTAAGCCATAAACCGCCCACCACGCAGGAATAATATGTGAAAAAGAAGGCAAAAGACTAATGATTACGCCAATGGTGAGAAATATATTTGCAGTAAGCAAATACGAGGACATCGGTACTTGATTTTTATATGCCCAAACGAAACTCCACAAAATAGGCACAAGGCACAAAGGCACCATTGTTACGAGTAAATAAATCGCAGAAACATTATCTGCAAAAGAAAGAGCAAAGTTGGCAATAAAGCCAATAATACACACATTCAACAACTTTGTCAGAAAAGCATCGGCGGGAAGTTTTAGAAAGTTTTTATTGAAAAGCAGTAAAAACACCATTCCCGAGCTTAAAAATAAGGCTTCTAATGAAATATAAGGCTGTAGGACTCTTACCAAAGGTGTATAAAAGCCCAAAATGCCATCATAAGTAGATAAAGCAAACGTAAAAAGTACAGAGCTTGCAAAGGAATAAAATAAAATTTTCTCTTGGGTTATCAGGAAAGCGGCAAGGTTGTAGAATATCAGCAAGAGCATCACAGAATAAAAGCCGCCCAAGAGCAAATAAATAATCAGACTGTCTTTCTGAAAAGTTTCATCAAGTTCTAATTGTATGGGAATATTCAGGAAAGCCCTTGAACGAACTTTCAACACTAACCAGTGTCTACCTTCTTTCAAGCCGTTGAGGTTGAAAGCAATTTGGTTGTTGCTAATAGAGCGTTCTATGGGTTTGATAGCCGAGCCACTTTTTTGCTGAGAGATTATTTTCCCATTGCTATCCACAATAAAAAAATCTACAAAATTGACCGAAGGGTCGGTAATAGTTAGAATGTAATTGGTGCTACTTTGATGCGTTTGAGGCACATACAGATTGCTTTTCAGCCAAAAAGTTGAATTGGAAACTCCCAAATGCAAATGGTTTCGTGTTTGTATAGGCTCAAATTTTACATTTTCCTCAAAAATTTCTTGTAAAGAAAGTTTATTGCTCTTATCCTCAAACATCTGAAAATAAGAGGTGATAAATTTTTTATCGTTCTTTTTGTCCAGCACAAGGACATCATTATTTGCCCAAGCGAGGTTGCAAGCTAAAACAAGCCACAGAATAAAAAATTTCATTGTTCCAAATCCATTTGAATAGTTTGTTCTGATATTGTATGATTTTCGTTGCTATCAAACTTTGGCAAAGTAAAAGAAAAACAAGTACCTACACCTTCTTCACTTTTTACAAAAACTTTTCCTTTGTTTTTTTCAACAAATTCTTTTACAAGCACAAGTCCTAAACCCGTGCCTACTTCATTGGCAGTGCCTTTGGTAGAATAACGTGCCGATATATCAAAAATTTTGCTCAAAGCAATTTCGTTCATTCCTACACCTGTATCTTCTACGCTCACAACAATTTCATTTTTATCTGCTTTGGCTGAAATGATGATTTTCCCATCAGTGGAAGTAAATTTAATGGCATTGGAAATAAGATTACGCAAAACAGCCTTGATAGAATTGGCATCTGCGTAAGCGAAAGTTTCCTTTTCTACCAAATTGATAAGTTCTATGCCTTTATTTTGGGCTGAAATGGCGAGTAGTTGCAAGTTTTCTTCGGTTAGTGTGTGCAGGCACAATTTGTCAGGCTTATACTCCAAAACGCCCATTTGCGAACGCGACCAAGAAAGGACGTTTTCCAGCAATCCGTATAGATTTTTTACGGATTTGCTCAAATTTTCGCTCATAAATAAAATATCTTCACGGCTCATTGCGTCCAAGTGTTCGGACATTATGCTTAAAAAAGCTGTAAGCGAATTGAGCGGTCCTTTGATGTCGTGAGCTAAAATAGAAAAGAACTTATCTTTGGTAACATTGAGTTGTTGTAGCTCTGCTTTTTGTTTTTCAATTTCTTCATTTTTCTTCAAAAGGTCTTGATTTTGCAGAAGTAAAGCCTTGCGAGCTTCTTGTACTTTTTCTTCCAAAAGCCTTTTCTGTGCTTCAATCGCTTTGATGCGTTGCATTATTACAAAGGCGATAAAAGCAATGATAAAAGTAGCAATCAGCACCGAAAACCACCAAGTTTGCCAAAAGGCTGGCATTATGGTAAAACTATAAGAAGCTATCTGCTCACTGCATTTGCCATTAGGCAAACAAGTTCTTACAAGAAAGCGGTAATTTCGGGGTGGTAGATTGGTGTAAATGGCTTCATTTTTACGAGAAGGCTTGCTCCATTCGCTTTCTATGCCTTCAAGTTTCCATTGGAAAAAAAGATTTTCGTCAGAATAATCCAGTGTTTCAAAATGAAAAGTCAGATAATTGTAGTTGTGAGGTAATTTTAGATTTCTTGGTACAAACTCCCAATCCTGCAAGCCCTGATGATGTTTTTGTAAATCTTTGGCAAGCCAATCGGTTTTTTGCAAATTGAGGTCTAAATCTATGAGATGGGCGGCAGGAATTTGGGTATCAAAATTCACAAAATCTGGTTGGCATTTAATGAGCCCTTTGACGGTGCCTATCCACACGTTGCCGTCTTTATCTTCAAAAATTGCTCTTTCGTTAGCTTCAATACTGGCAAAATTATTGTCTTGGCTGTAAGTTTTAATTTTTTGGATTTCGCCTTTTTCATTGAGTTGCAGAATATTGATACCATTTTGCGTACCCAACCAAACCCAATTTCGTCTATCAACCAAAACCGAATAAATGGTAGCCGAGCTAATTCCCGCTCTTTCATCATAAATTTCAAAGGTTTCGGTACTTTTATTGAATTTTACTAATCCGCCAAAAGTAGCAAACCACAAGTTTTTTTGCTTGTCTTCGGCGGCGGAAATAATGTAATCCAAGTGTAATTTGTGTTTTTTATCATAATTAAGCATTTGCTTGCCGTCATAGACCGATATGCCGTGATTGGTGCAAATCCAAGTTTTACCTTCGGAGTCTTCAAAAACATCATTGACTAAATTGCTTACCAAATTGCTATTTTGTGCGTTGAGCCATTTTGTTTTCTGACTTTGATAATCATAAAAATATAAACCATCTTGGTAAGTCGCTATCCATAGCCCTTTGGTAGTGTGCCGAATGGCGTTGGTGTAAATATCTTCGGGTAAGCCAAATTTTTTAGAAACATTTACGAGTTTGCCTGCTTGCACTTGCCACAAGCCTCGGGTACTACTCATAAATACTTCGTTTTTATCATTGATAGTTATTCCACAGCCTCTTTTTACATATTTTTCTGTTGCTACGGGTATTGTTCTAAAACTTTTATTTTCAAAAAAGCCAAGCGGTCTATCACCATTTTCAGCAACCCATAGCTTGCCTTCTTTATCTTGGTGTATCCCCCAGATAATCCCTGTTTCAAACCCTACTTCGGTATGAAACTGAATAAAATCTTCGCCCATATACCGAATAAGCCCTTTTCCGTAAGAGCTTAGCCAAATATTATTTCGGCTATCTTTGAAAATTACATATACATTCGCCGAAGGCAAGCCATTAGATGTATTGAAATTGGTTATTTTTCCATTGCTTTCAATAATAGAAAAACCTCTTTTTTGAGTAGAAAAGAAAATATTGCCTTGCTCATCTTCGGTGAGGTAAAGGAAATCGTTGAGTGGTACGCTGGCAAGTTTGTGTAAAATCTCAAAATTATTACTTTTGAAAGCAAATAGAAAAAGCTGATTATTTTGCTCTATCAAAAAACGAGGCTCTTTGTGCAAATTGCTATTTAGTAGCAGTATCTGAGAATGAGGAGGTAAAAATTTATTGATTTCAGAAATTTTCAACTTTTCGTGAGCGTATTCAAAAAAACCTTGCTCTGTCTGTATGAAAAGAGAGTTTTGCTTATCTACGGCTATTGCCCATACATCATTGTTTTGCAAAAGTTTGAGGTTTTGGGCAGTAAAATCCACAAATCGCTCTCCGTTCCAATGCAAAATTTTCTTTTTCCCCTGAAAAGTCTTGACAAGCACCCAAAGATGCGTGTCGCTAGTTTCTACTACTTCATAACCTTCTCCAATCACAAAACCTTCGGCATCAGCTATTTTCTGAAAGGTTCTACCATTGTAAATGGTAATTCCTTTTTCAGTAAAAAACCATAGGTTTTTGTTTTTATCTTCGTAGATTTTTTTTACTCTATCGTTCAGCAAACCATTGTTTTTGTTGATAACTTTGAAAGATTTACCATTGAAGCGAGCTACTCCACCACCATTGGTAGCTATCCAAATCATTCCACGACTATCCTGCAAAATATCTGTAACCTCTGACTGAGGCAAGCCATTTTCTATGCCGTAAGTTACAAAACGATATTGTTGGGCAAAAGTCATAGAAATTGCCAGAAGAGCCAGCATACAACTCATCACACAATATCGTGCTAACACCATCATCTTTTAGAATAGCTTTTATGCAAAGATAAAAAAAATTTCCTATCTCTCTTGGAAATACACATCTTTTTTCGTAAATTGCTAAAAATCAAATGATTTATGGGGAAAGTTGTTGGTTTGAGTGCTTATTGGTGTTTCTTTGCGGTTTCTTTTCTTTTTGCCCAAAAAAAGAAGCACTATTACACGGATTTCAAACCAACTTACAAGCAATGGCAACGTAATTACATTATTGATAAAATAGAGTATCGCAAAGATAGCTTGGTTGTGTTTTTTAGGTATTATGCAGTAAGCCAATATACAAGTGTTGAATTGCACGCTCCTGCTCCACAAGGGGCTTATCCCTATTGCTTGGAAAACACTGAAAATGAAAATGAGTTTTATGAAATGGTTGATATGAAAAACATTCGTATCGGCGACTCTTTGGTACTTTACTCTCTCAAATCAATAGGCAAACCAAGTATTTATTTCAGAATGCCTTTGAATAAAATGCTCACCTACGAAATTCATTTTGTGAAGCCTCCGAAATCTATCAATAGAGCTAATTTGTACGAAGGGAGAATTGCTAAAAATAGGACAAACCATTTTCACGCCTTGGATATTCCTATCAAACATTCTCCTGATGATGATTTGGGTAGTGAAGAGGATATGAAAAAAAATATCACCGAATTTACTCAAAAAATGTATGTACCGCCGCCACAGCCTAAAAAGAAACCTGAAAAAGTTGAAACTATCAAAAATAGCACACCAATCATTCAACAAAAGCCACCCACTTTTGAAAGAAATAAATTCAATCAAGAAGCCAGAATTAGAATGTAGTTTGGGCTGATGATTTCCCTTTTGATTTCAAACGTAACCAAATTTCCCATTCCAAACCCATCATTGCCACTGCCAAAAGTAAATGAATGGGTTGTAAGAATGCAGGCATAGCGAAATATGCCATTATTGCTCCCGTAATTGTAGAAACAATAAGCACGCCCAAAAGCAAAAAATAAGGTTTTTGGATAACTGAAAAAGTATTTTCCTTTTTGAGCCTATAAAGCAGAAAAACATTTAGAGCCAGTAAAAAAAGCGAATAAGAACGATGAATGTAAAAGCGAATATCTAATTTTTCAATCCAATAAGACCGATTGGCAACCTCTCGGGCAAAGGTATCAATTTGCTCACGTACCTGCGTACCCAAAAGCACTTGCCCCAAAGAAAACACCAAATTCAGAATAAGTAGAAATTTTGTAAAATTGCTCACAGAAAAGTCGTTGGGACTGCCCGCCGCCTGTAAAGAGCTTTGAGCCAAATGCACGGTATAAGCCATTAGAAGTACTTGCACCACTGCCAAAAACATATGTAGGGTTATCATTCCTTCCAAAAGATTGGTGGAAACTACAATAGAACCAATCCATCCCTGAAAACCTACCAGTAGCAAAGCTACGAAGGATAAAATGCTTACAATAGGTTTGGTTTTAAGATAGCTTAAAGAAGTGATAAAAGTAACGAAAATAAGCAAGCCAATCAGAACACCCAAAAGCCGGTTGAGATACTCAATCCAAGTTTTTTGAACATTAAAATCCTCTTCAATATAAATAGTTTCATCATTTTGAACCCTTTGGGCGGCGTCCTTCATTCCAATAGATTTCAGAAAACCGACTAAACGCAAGTTTTTTTCTTTGCGTTTTTGGGCGTAAATTTCTTTGTAATTTTCGGGAAGTTCCCTTATATCGGTGGGAGGTACAATTTTTCCGAAACATTTGGGCCAATCGGGGCAACCCATACCTGAACCTGTACTTCGTACAATACCGCCAACTAAAATGAGCAGATACACTGCTAAAATAGTTACCCAGCTAAACTGAACAAAATTTTTTCGCATTTGCAGAAAATTTTGCTTGCAAGTTACAAAAAAATCAATTTTTCTTGATTACAATCCACTGCTCATCTTTTTGGATAGTAGTAAAAATGCCTATACCTCCTTGCACCCCCGAAATAATAGGCGAAGGTTGTGCAAATGGGTTGCCTGCCGCATCGCGAGCATCTTCTACACTTCTCAAATAGTTGTAAAATTGTCTTTCAATGTGAAAGAGTAATACTTGCAAAGTATCTTTATTTTTGAAGCGATAAGAAGTGCCTATGCTTACCTCTCCATTGGTAGCCGTAATACCTCTGTAAATAAAATCCAACTGATTGATAAGTTCATTACCTTTCTTTTTGTTGATAATGAACCGATAAAAGTTTCCGCTGGGCGAAACATTGTGCCGAATAAGCACGTATGCCTTGGCAGTATCAATTTTAGGTTCTTTATCGGCATCTTCAAACTGCCAAAGCGTTTCTTTGATAGGTAATTCTTCTAAAAATTGCGTTTTCCCTGTTACTTTTCTGCCTTTGCTATCTATAATTTCTAAGTGAAATTCTCCTGTGGGGTTTGCAGGCAAAGATACATCTGAAACATAATTATAGGCTTTACGATAGAGTGTATCTAACTGCACTTCGTAGTGCAAAGGATAAATGGTACTTCCATTTTTCACTACAATCTGGGCGTCTTTTACTTCGGGAATTTGAAAGCTATTATCTAAAAAATCTTGACTTTCAGTAAGAAGTAAGCGAATGGGCTTCCCACGTTCTAAGTAACATTCTACAACTAATTTTTTTTCATATTCAGGCAGTTTGAGGTCTATATCACGTTCCAAGCCGCAAGCAGAAAGGAACATTATAGCCAAAAGCCAAAATTGCCATAAGCGAAAAGTAGCAGGTTTCATAGATTTTTTTGCAAAATAACGTTTTGGCAAGGGAAAAAGTTTTTTGAGTCTATGCTTTTTGTTCTTTGCTAAAAGTGTTTTTAAGCCTTATCTGTCATTGCCTATATCTGATTTGGCGAGAGAAAGAAACAAATTTTATAGATAATTGTATTGCGAAATAGTTTTAGTGAAACGGCTGTAGCTGGTTCGGCGTTCATTTTTTCTGTCGGTCATTGTGTTCTTTCAAGGCTATTTCTAAAAGTTCCTTTATTGCATTGATATCAATATTTTCTTTCTTTTTGAACTTTATATGTCTTAAAAATTTTCCTGTTCCTTGAAGTAGTTTATTAGGGTCTTTTAAGTTGGTACCGTGAAAAAATCCAAGATTTACAGAGTCTTTGAGTGGCTTAATGTAACAGATTTCACCTTTCATATTTTTTTCTGTTCCAAAAGTTATCATTTTGTCTGCGTGGTCTATCCACATTTTCTTTTCTGGAAGCAATACTTTTTCTGTTAGTTCAAAAAGGGTTTTGCCGATGTCTGCAACTTCGGTGGTGAACTGCTCAAAAAAGTCTTTTAATTCTTTTTCCATATTAGATAATGTTTTTTGAATGCAAGTATTTGATAAAAAGGCACTTATATATATTTAGATACAATTATATTTTTGATTTAGCTTTCTTTTGGCTCGTAAAGTTTGGTATGCTTAAATGCAGAAATCTGTAAAAAGAAAATATCTTTGCAAAGCATTGATATTTAATTTTTAACTCGTAAAACATTATCTAAAAACTACAATTCTTTTATTGCAATAGGTTCTAGTATTGCAATCAACTTACTAATATCTTCATCGGTAGCACATTCAAACCAGCCATACCAAACTTCTTTAATATTTATGAGAGGGGGAAGGTTAATTAACCACATTTTCTGCTCAGGAAAATAAGGTTCTCCCATCATATCTCTCCCATAGTAATATCCAGGAATAGATATATGTTTTTTATCTATATTAAATTCATAAATCCTATCAGGGTTTCCCTTTCCATCTGGTAAACCTTTTGTTTTTATTACCATACAAAACTTTTTTATACAAAAATAACAAAAGAGTACGTTACTGCTACTTGCGGCAAACGGTTTGCGGTTTGGCGTAGTAGGGTGCTTCGGATTACTTCACTGTCAACTAATCACAAATGTTTATAGAAGCACTGCACTTGATTTAACCACTTCAGCCCCTATTGTGGCAAGCGGCTGTTACCGCGTCATTGTTCTTTTTTCAATTTCGTTAAGCTCATTTGTCAGAAGCCTTTTTGTCTCGTTAATGCTGTCCTTCCTTAAAGGAACACCCAAAATCAATATGGTATTTGTGGCTTCGTTTATGCCGTTTTTGTATTGAATACTTTTTAGTTCGATTTGGTCTGATGGGTAACACAAAAAACCATATTTTAAATCTGCGTTACTGAATGAAGAGTATGCCATTATTTGATGTAAATCGTGTCTATGATCTTCTTTCAGTACTTCACTTTGGTCAAACTTGTTGTATAAATTCGATTTGTATTTGGCGTCTATGAAAACCAAAACATTCTCCTTCTGAAAAATTGCGTCCGGCTCGATATGCTTTAATTCCCAGGCATAATGTTTTGAAGTCCTGGAATGAAACTTAAAGTTTGAATAAAGTCGTCCGCCTGTTTCTTTTGAAGTTTCTTTAAAAATACGTTGAATAAATTTCTCGAATACATCTGAAAAGTCCACTCGCCAAGCTGTGCTGTCTACAAGGTTAAAGTTTAAAATCCTATTCGCCTGTTCTTTGCAGACCTTCACAGTTGGACTATCGGAAAATCGGATTATGATTTTATTAGTTGCTTTTGGTTTATGATTATACAAACGTTCTTCAAGGAAACTCAATTTGGTTCGTAAAGTATTCTTAATTCTCTGCGGTGTATTAGCTGAAAGTAATTCACTTTTACAAATATCAAAGACATATCTAATTTCGGAATATTCAGAATGAAATTCACTCAATACATTTGTTCTTGCTGGAAATTTTAACCTGTTTTCGACTTTGAATTCGTTGTTTATATATTTTGTCCAATTGATTTGACCAGTAGGCTGACTTGATACCTTTTCAATATTGTCAAACTTTCTCCACGGTCTCATTGTCAGTTTTTCAAGAGCTGCTATGAATTTTACCGCTTCCAAATACAACGGTGGCCTGAAATTCTTACCTGATGCCAATGGTAAACTATCAATTACTTCTGGACTTATTTCAGTGCCCAGTATATTTAGAATTTCAATATAGTCCTCAAATCTATCACGCCCAGTGAACCGAGGCATAACTACAAAATCACCAATTTGCTTTCCGGTGTCAGGAGCCCTCAAAGGAATAGTGCCAATGAAGCCAGATGTACGAAATGCAAGTGCGATGTTTTGGTCTGAACCAATGATATATGGTTTAACACCAAGGAATTTAAATTGTTCAGAGTTGTAATCAATGAATTTCTGTAGGTATTGCCCAATAATTCTTTTATCTGCTGATTTGAACCACTTTTTTTGCAAAGCAATTCCACTGAGCTGTTTTGATTGTTCAGTCAGGCAAGGAATTTCGCAAAAAACATCTAATGGTTTTGTCATTCGAAAAGAGATAGATTTATTCTTGTAGAGAAATAGTTATTGAACTCTTCTTTGGCATTTCTTAAAAGTCCTTCTTGCAGATATTCTTTAGTCGTCCCTTAAAAAGTCTCCAAGTTATTGTTAATCAAATAGATATAATCAAAAAATAGTGAAAAAATATGGTACAAATTTGCAAGAAATTTGCTAAATTTGCCAAAAACCTTGCAAAACTATGTTAGGCAAAAGTCCCAATCAAAAGGAATTTCAGTTGAATTTGTATGTATCCCCTCTGCAAGATATTATCAATCCCCATCATTCATTGATAGCATTAGGCAAAGAAATCAACTGGGATTTTTTAGAGGAATCGTTTAAGGGATATTATTCCACAATGGGGGCACCTTCCAAACCTATTCGTCTGATGGTAGGTTTGCTGATACTGAAACACTTGTACAATTTATCCGATGAGCGAGTGGTAGAGGCTTGGGTAGAAAATCCTTACTATCAGTATTTTACAGGCGGAATATACTTTTCTTGGCAAGCTCCTTGTGCGGCTTCGGATTTGGTACATTTTCGTCACCGGATAGGGCAAGAAGGGATAAAGTTGATATTTGAGCAGAGCGTAGCGTTGCACAAGGAAGCAGTAGAAGAGAGT